>PNKB01000035.1 GCA_013997645.1 Cyanobacteria bacterium PR.3.49 | reverse complement strand
CGGTCGACTCTTCGGCTGCCGGTTCGTTTCCTTTGCCTTCCTCCTTGGGAGCTTCGACTTTTGGCGGCGGCACTACCGGCTTGCCGGCAGGCTCTTTGAAAACATCGAGCACATCTTCATCGGCGCTGCCTTCTGCCTCAGCGCGTTGCTTTTCACGCTGGGCCTGTTCAAAGCGCAATATTTCCGCTGTGATTTCGTTAAGTGTTCGTTGGACCTCTTCGTCGGTTATCTCGGTTTCGGGAGCTCCATCACCCGAAGTTTCGCCTTCCGGTTTCTTTTTCGGAGCTTCGGTAACCGGCGGTTCTTCAGGTTTTGCTTCGACCTGAACTTTCGGTGGCGCCGGCGGTTCTACCTTTTTGGGCGCATCGAATTTGTCTTTGGTGTGTGTTTCAAGTCTCGTCGCCTGTCTGTACGACTGATCCAAAGTGTAGTTAGGATTGCCGCCGCGACCGGTTGTTTGACCTTTGAAGTTTTTGATCAAATAATCGCAAACTTCAGCCATTTGCTTGTTATGCGCGCGCTCTTCGGCTGTGAATCGGTTTGCATCTTGTCCGACTCCCGAGTAGTGCTTTTTCATACTTTCAATCTTGGACCAGGGCACTTTGATGTCACCCTTTGCCTTTTCGGTCGACTCACCGGAAAGCTCATGGATATTGGCGTGAGCGAGATTATGCATCTTCACGGAAAGAGCAGCTTTCTCGCGATTGGTCTTTTCTCTGGCCGCATAAGTATCAAGATCAACGGATTTGATTTTGACATCATCGCCCCAGGATGATTCTTTGTCTGCATTGGCAATGGTCGCAAAGCGGTTGATTGCAGTATCGAGAATGGCAACGTCACGGAGTTTGCCTTCGTTAGCCCTTACTTCTCTCAGGCGCTTCAAAGCTTCAAGCGAGATCTCATCGCTTTTCGTAGCACCTAAAGCTTCTTTATTAGCAGTCAAATACTGTTTGATTACATCGGCTCTGAAACCATGCAACTCTTTAGATTGATTGAGCGCGCGCATTGCTTCTTCACGCGTCATGCCCTCTTTCATCTTGGCGTCAACAAACTCGGTAGTGAATGAACCAAGGCTGCCTTTGTAACCTTTGGCGACGGCGTCTTGATACGCTTCCGGACCGGGATTTCCGACAAACAAACGACTGTCGGTTTTGAGCACTTGATTTAGGCGCGGATCCTTTTCACTGGCAGTGAATGAAACCAATTCAGTTTTGTCCAGACCTGCTGTATAACCCGGAATGCTGTAGAATTTATCCGCCAAATAGTTAAGTACTTCTTGCCGCTCTTGAGCAACCTTTTTGCTGGCGGCATCTGGGGCAAAATCAGCCATCCAGGCATTGAATTTTTGAGCAGCAGCGATATCAGAAGTAGTGATCCTGCCGTCGGTTTTACCGCTATCCGCTCTGTCTAGAGCACTAAATGAATCTTGCGCTCCGAAATGCTTATTGATCTTTTGTGCCATCAAAAAGCGATCGAGCATCTCTCTTTGCTGTTTGGCATATGCAGGGAAATCGGCATCAGAAGTCTGTCCTACTGAGTAGGTCATATTGTATTTCGCTTCTGAAATCGTATTTATATTGTCTGCAATGAATGCAGCTGCATGGCGCTCGACACGGTTCAAATCGTACACGCCGGCACCGGGTAAGCGTCTTTCCAGCGATTCTATATCAAGATAGGTTTTCCCATCTTGAAAGAGACGCTGTTTGTTTTCAGCGTAAAACTTAGAGATAAGGTCCGGCAACTCTCCGGTTCGTTTCAGCTCTGCAAATACATCATTGATGACTCTATCGGCCGCAACCGGACCGAGATCCAATTTATAGATCTTTTCATCAAGCGCCTTCAGCCCGCCAGTGACATCTTCACTCTTTATTGAACGACTTAGATCAGCAACAGCATCTTTATAAAGGGCTTCCTCTATGTTGGGCTCATCTGCCTGAGCCTGAACCTTAGGTTTCAAAACTTCGGCTGGTTGATCTTTGCCGCTCATGCTTAATCCTCCCAAGGGGCGAGCCCCTTGTCTAAAATCTGTGAGAAACGAACCGGATGTTGGTCACATTACCGGGCAATTCTTGAACAGACTTTGAACGGATTTTGAAATTTGGATTTTTTGGGCGGGGCGGCGGTTTCTTAACCTGATATAGGAACGGAGAACCAAAACCTGGCGCCCTTACCTGGTTCGCTCTCGACGCCCATCTCTCCGCCGTGTGCTTCAATAATCGCTTTTGAGATAGCCAATCCAAGTCCGGTACCTTCTTCGGACTTTTTGCGTTTCTCTTTGGGAATTTTGGAATCTTTGGTTTCTTTGGTTTCTTTGATTTGTTTGATTTGTTTGAAAGGTTCAAAAATCTCGGATTGAAATTCTAATGCAATACCCGGTCCTCGATCCTGGACGGAGAAATGAGCGCTGGAGTTTTCTTTTTTGACCCGAAGCAGTATTTCTTCTGATTCGGGAGAGAATCGGATAGCGTTAGATAGAAGATTGACTAATACTTGCACGAGTCGATCTCCATCAGCGTTCAAGTCAAAAATTTCCGTCTCCTCCTTGACCTTGATCTCTCGCCCTTGCGCCAGAGCCTCAACGGCTGCCATTGCTTGTTCAATCAGAAAGCCTGTAGAAGTTTCTCTCAACCTGAGTTTTTCTTTTCCTCGGCCCAGCGCCTGAACTTCTAGAAGATCATTGACCAGTTTCAACAATCGCTCAGCTACTCTTTCCATTCTTTGAATTTTGGCAAGAGCATCTTTATCTAAAGGTGTCCCTTTATCTTCTTGCAGCACATGAAGAGTGCCGAGAATGCTGGTAAGAGGAGAACGTAGATCATGAGCGACCATGTTTGCGAATGTTTGCTTCAAGCGCTCCACTTCTTTTCTTTGACTGTTATCCAGAACCACACAAAAGAGTGTTTTGTCAGCCTCGGACCAGGTCATGGACCAGAGCACATCAAGTGCGGTTCCGTCTGCTCTTTGCACGCGCGTTTCGATAGCAGCGGCGGTGTCACCACTCATTGCCGATGAAAATGCTTTGCCAGCTTCGCTGCGATCATCATCGGAAATTACATCAGCCACTCGCCTGCCCACCAGGTCTTCCGGCTCATAGAGCCAACTTTCCTTGACTGCTGGGTTGACGGCAACGAACCTTCCATCGGCATCGAGCGAGCAAATTACATCGCGCGCTTTTTCAACAACCGCTCTTTCTTTTCGCACCGCGGCCGTTAACGCGTTTGCCATTTTGTGAAATGCCCGATCGAGTTGACTGATTTCATCATCTCCGAATAGCCGCCTCTTTAGCGGTTGTCCGGCGGCGAGCAAAGCGCTGTTTTCTGCCAAAATGGCCAATCTCATCGTGATGCCCTTGCTGAAGAAAACAGCAAGCAAAACCGAAAGAACAATATTGACAACAATGCCACCAATCAAAAACGGCTGCAGGTAAGCACGCGTTTCTATTGAAGAACGGTTGCCCTGGGTCTCTCTCATAACTTCCATGTTCAGATCGCGAGTGGCCGTTATCACCACATGTGAATTGCGCCGAATCTTTTCCACCCATGGCATGACCATTAATGGCTCCATCGTTCCGGCTTCGACGTTCTGGTACAACGCTTCCATTTTGCGCATTGTCAGACCCGTCTCTACCTCAATCAGCTTGAAGAGCGACTCTTGCTTGGGAGAGTCTTTGGTAAGTTGGCGCAATTTCTCGATTTCCTTAGGAACTTCCTGCGCCACTTGCCTGTACAACAGGCTCGTTTCCGGTTTGCCGTGATATGCAAGACTGACAGCGTTGGACATCGATTCATAAATGAGTTTGCCCAGATAAGTTGTATGCGCCATCACAGCTTTGGCGTGATCGGCGCGACGCGACTCATCATCTGCTGATTTCATCAGCATCCAGAGCGAGCCGACAAAGACGAGCTCAAACACTAGAGGAACGGCGACAAGAATCAATCCACGCTGAGCAATATTCATTAATTCGACTCAGGCAGGTCAAATCTGTAGCCGCGACCATAAACGGTTTTGATTACTTCCGGCGAACCTTCTTCATTTAGTTTTTTTCTGAGCAAGCTCATGAAACTGTAGACCGTCGATTCGGTCGCTTCCGATTCGGAGCTCCAGATGCGCTTAAGCAGCGTCTCAGGGCTGAATGTCTCATTTGGATGGCGCATGAGAAACTCGAGTAGAGCATATTCTTTGGGGCGCAAATCGAGCACTTTGCCATTGAAGTGCACCATCCTCGTGCGAGTGTCTAGAGTTATGCCGGCAAGATCCAGACTTTCACTCTCAACAACTTTCGGACGGCGCAAAAGGGCACGCACGCGGGCAGCAAATTCTCTAGGATGAAAGGGTTTGGTCAAATAGTCATCGGCACCCGTGTCCAGGCCGGTTTCCTTATCAGTAAAGTCGCTGCGCCCAGTCAGCATGAGCACGGGGGTTTTGCCGCGACTGGAACGATATTCCTGCAAAACCTCCACGCCGGTTTTGTCAGGCAATTCCCAGTCCAGCACAATCAGGTCGTAGTCATACTGACCGAGGCGGTTAGAGGCTTCACTGCCTGTGTCCACAACTTCCACAATATGGCTGTCGAGAACCAGAAGGTCCTTGATAGTCGCCCCGGTGTCGGCGTCATCTTCGACTAGTAATACCTTTGCCATTATGAAACTTGCAATTTCCGCACGGAAGTTGAGGTCGGCCTATTTTAACAGCCCGGCAGCCCCGCCCGGCGCCTCACACGGGCGCCCGTTTGGCCTGCTACGTAGTCCTCACATTGACTTTGCTGGTCAAATTGACGATATTGCCTCTTAGCGTGGCGGAAAAGCCCTAGAAACAAGGGAAATGGAAAGATAATGGGCAGAGAAACAGTCGAGAATATTGACCCGCAAGCCGGCACAGCGCCGGAGGGCAGCCTCCTCGACACACTAGATACAAGTCAATACTGGGTGCGGGCGGAAAACACCGGAAACACTCAAAATGGCGGCACTTTCCGGGATCTTATGCGCGATCGTCTGGCCGGAGGTCCCACTCAGCCGGAAATCATTAACGTCGCTCAGGCTCCGGTAGTAGGAGACCGGGCAATCGGCGCCGAATCCATCGTCAACGGCAAGCTGACTCTGCAATACGGCGAGCCGGACTTCGACCGCAAGCTGGAAGCCAACCCTAATTATCAGCAATTAGCCATCCAGGGCATCCCGGACGGCGTAAAGGTAAAACACTTCGTGGACGCGAAGGGCTATTTCTTCTGGCTGGAAGGCTCAGGCGAGATGGAACAGATCCGCGGCGGCGACGGCACGACCTCGCAGCGCCCGCGCCGGCATTATTATTCGATTCAAGCCAAAGAAATCCAGATGAACAACGAAACGCGCGATCTGGAAGCGACGAGGCTGAAAGTCAACGAGGCTTTGGCGCTGGACGGCGGCTTTAAAGGCTTCTCCAGCTTTAAGGTAAATCAGCAAGTAGATTTCCAACAGCCCGGCAATCCGAATGCAGTCGGCGGCGACGCCATGAATTATTTCTTGCGCATGTCCAAGACTTCCTCAAATATTCTCGATATTCAGGCAAAGAGTCTCGAGGAGTCGGTAAGAACTTCCGACAATCCATACTTCAAGATCTATCTAGCTGATGTCTACACAGCGCAAGCCATGAAGCCCATCATCGATCAGGTGGTTAACGGCGGACGCTATATTGAGCTGAATAATCCGTACAGCATGAAGAAAATGGAAGATGCCATCTCTCTTCTGAAATCAGTCGACACTGATTCGCGCACAGGTTTGCAGCGCGTCAACAGAGTTCCACCAGCCAATGCCGTGATGCCGCTTGATCCCTATCGCATCTACAATGATCCAAGAGACCCGCGTTTCTCGGAATATTATTACGGATTCTGGGGCGGCAGCTACGATCAGGCTAAACACAGAGAAGTGGCGCTCACGTTTATGCGCAACTTGATGAAGAACAACGCGTTCCCGCGCATCGAGCTACCATAAGCACGTATTGATGATTGCAGTTTTTTACGTGTGCGTGATTTTGCTCTTCGCCGCGCCGCAAGCCTGCGCACTCGACGGTTACGATCAGCGCAGACTTTCCGACGCGCTCAGGTTGTCCGACCGGGGCAATTTTCCTCAAGCAATTAAAATTCTCAGCGCCCTTGCCGAGCGAAATCCCAGAGACGTCGATGTTCTCACCACCCTCGGCAACTGTTATATGAACGATGCAGCCGACCTCACTACTGGTTTCAGAAAAGCCGAAGTGCTGTTTCGCAAATCAACGCAAATAGATCCGGAATTCGGTCATGCCTTCAAAAAACTGGGCGAATGCTATTGCCTGCGCGGAGACTATGAAAACGGTCTGAAAATGTGCACCAGGGCACTTCAGGTCAAAAGACCAGACTTGGACGGACTGAGAGAGCGGGCCTCGGCATACAGCAATCTTCACAGAGACAAAGAAGCGCTGCAGGATATGGAGCTGTATATGCGCAAAGCGAAAATGCCGGCGCCCGGCAGGTATCGCGACAAAATCGATCTGCAGATGGCAGGAATTTACGAAAACGTTCACGAATACGAAAAAGCCCTGGTCATCTATCGCAAAATGTTGAAGAACCGATATGAAGATTCACTTGTTTTGCGAGAGGTGGCCTGCTTGCGCGGAATGAATAAACCACATGAAGCGTTAGAGGTTCTCGATGCACTGATTTCACACAACAAAGCAGACGACATCGGTTATTTAAATCGCGCTAGACTTTACGAGAGCATGGGCAAGCACGCGCAAGCGATTAGGGACTATTCCGCGGCCATCGATTTATCACCGTCCACCACATACCTCAAAGAAAGAGCCCAAGTTTATGAAAAGATTGGTCGAAAAGACCTGGCTGACCGTGACAGAAAAGAAGCTGAGCGTATGTAACCTGCTGGCGATCTTGCTGATCGTTCAAACAAACACCTTCGCCTCCGGCAAAACAGATGCAGGATATCAGCGAGCTCAGGAATTAGTGAAAGCAGGTCATCACGATCAAGCCGCCAAAATTCTATCCGAGATGGTCAGGCGCGATCCGAAAAATATTACTCTGCTTCTGGAGCTGGGCGAAGTTCATCTCAACGACCTGAACGACATGGCGGGCGCTCACATCCAGGCCGAAAAGTGTTTCAAGCAAGCCATCAAAATAGATCCGCAATCCGGTCGCGCCTACAGAATGTTGGCAGAATGGGCGATTGCCGAAGGCAAATACGATTACGCAATCGCCACGGCGAGTCAGTCCATCACAGCCCAAAAGCCGGATCACCGAGGCTATTTTGCCAGAGCAACTGCTTATGAAAATCAGCACAAAGAGAAAGAAGCACTGGCAGATCTGGATAAATATCTGACACGCGAACACGACAAGAAAGCTTTCAAACGCCGCGCCGTTATATTGGAAAAACTGCATATGTATGCAAGGGCACTTGCTGATTATCGCAGCATCCAGAAAGATTCGCCGGATGGCGATGCCGCGCTCAAGGAAGCCATTTGTCTGGAAAAGCTGAACAGAAACGAAGAGTCGATTACGCGCCTGGACAAACTGTTGAAAGACAGCCCTGAAGATGATGCCGCCTTAGAAGCACGCGGTACCGCCAGGGCAAAGCTCGGGCAATTGCAAGAAGCAGCGCAGGATTACAGCAAAGCAATAAAATTGTTGCCGACTGCTTCACTTTACAGACTTAGAGCTAGTATCTACGAGAAGATGGGTAGAAAGGATCTGGCGATCAAGGACCGCAAGGAAGCCGAACGTATTTGAGAATTCAAATAGCAAAAGATTTTTGTTCGCTGCCAAATTATGCCCAAATTCATTGATACCATATACGGTTCCAGCCAACTTGCCAGTTCGATTGAGCGCAAGAGCTTACAAATACTTTTTTGCACACTTGCAGTTTTGTTTAGTCTCAGTTCTCAAATCTCACTAGCATCCGGACGAGCCGACAATGTGCGCGATTCGCGTGATTTCGCAGAAGCCTTGCGGCTCGAGGCGTTAGGGCATTACGACGCAGCCGCAAGAATTTTTCGGGAGATCCAGAGAAAACGACCCAACGATGCGTATGTGTTAAGCGCATTGGGAAACGCCTACATGAACAACTACAACGATGTAGCCAACGGCGTGGACAAAGCGGAAAAGTGCTTTTTGAGAGCCCTGCAGCTTGACCCTGAACTAGGACAGGCCTATGCCAGACTGGCAGAATGTTATGACTCCCGCGGAGATTTCAAAACGGGCGTGAAGATGGCGACCAAAGCTTTGACTGTGAAGAAACCGGACTACGATGGACTGCGCGAACGTGCCGGCGCCTACAGTAATTTGAAACGCGACAAAGAAGCGCTCGCAGACATTGAAGAGTTTCTAAAACGAGTTCAAAAAGTAGAAAGAAAACATCTGGTGCAGCGCGCCACAATTCTAGAGAACAACAAACTCTACGAACGTGCACTTGCGGAATACAGAAGGTTGCTGAAAATCAAATACGAAGATCAAATCGTTTATCGCGAAGTTGCTTGCCTGCAAGCCATGAACAAAAACGAAGAAGCGATTAAAACGCTCGACGGGCTAATTGCCCACAACAAGCAGGACGACGCTGGTTATCTCAACCGGGCGCGCCTGTACGTGAAGATTGGGAAATACAAAGAAGCGGTGGCAGACTTCTCCAAAGTATTGGAACTGCAGCCGTCCACAATTGCGCTTAAAGAGAGAGCAGCAGCCTATGAAAAGATGGGCAGAAAAGACCTGGCGCAGAAGGATTTAATCGAAGCGACAAGACTTTAGTTCGGTCGTCAAAACTATTAAGAGACTGTGAAAGATCCCCATTATAAGCGGTTTCATAACCAGACCTTAACCGCCGCTCATCTATATTGGCGGCATGAAAACACAAAGACGAAAACCCAAAGACGAAACAAGACAACAGCAAACTGGAAGTGTCATTGCATCGAGTCCACTCGATAGCGACGAAAAGCTTCTCTACTCTGAAGACAAAATTCCGTTTGAAAGCAACACTATAGGATCAGCCCTGACGCTTTTCCTCCTGTTAAGCAGCCCGCTCCATGCAATCGTGGGATTCGCTGCCCTGGTCTCTTTTATATCGGAAAAATCACTGGCTCAATTTTGGAGCGAGATGAATGTGCCGATTGCATTTATGGCTGTCTTATTCATTGCATCGATTATCCTGGCAAATATGCTTCCCGCATGGAATCGCCTGATTTTTAAAGCTGCAAGCGTCCATAATCTGTAGCAGACATACAAAACAGGGACCGATTACTTAAGAGTCCTCAGTGAAACCAATTGATGAACGAATAGTAGGTGGCTGTGGCTGAGTTTTTGAGGGTGTTGTAAGCATTAGTGGCCGTGTCTTTTGCGTCGTATTGCTTAGCTTCCCAAGTTGTCATAGCCGTAAGGTTGCCAAACTTTGCTTTTGCAGCTTCAAACTGCCTGCTAAGCAAAATCACCTTATCAATGAGAATTTTTCTGTCCGGTGTTGAAGCTTCTCTAGTCTGATTATCAACAATGTCCCACAAGTAATTTAGCGACACTTCACGACTCTTAAGCTGGTTGCTGGTAATTTCAAAATCAAAGCGAAACTGGTCCTTGGTTAACTTATTCATGTCCTCCAAGTACTTCAGCTGGACATCTACTAAACGCAAATTCTCCTTCACCTTTGCGTCGGAAAGGGCCACCTTGAACTTTGCCAGTTGGTCCTTTGCCTCCTTCAAAGCGGCATTGTTGGGTGCGTACATTCCAAGTTCTTTCTCTTTGCTCTTTATCTGCGCTTCGTATTCCAGTATTTTGATGTTGGTACCGCTTCTGCCCGTTACCAATAGGTCTGTCCAGTTCTTCATCTGTTTTGTGATCTCAGTCAACTCAGATGAAATCTCATTTTGCCTGGTATAGCTGACAGAAGGAGCAATCGTTATAGTTGGCACCGGTTTTCTCGGCGCAATCGGAGTTACGTTGCCCACCATTGTGGGGTTATTGTTTGGCGGAGTCGGAGACTGCACCGGGGCTACTTTTGTCCCTGACGGCACATCCAGGATGGTAACGGTCGTCGTGGCTTTTGGGGGTGTGATATTAGTGACAGTTGTATTTGGCTGCGACTGAGTGTTGACAATCGCCGTGGGTGCCAAAAGATCTACGTTGACGATTTTTGGTGGAGTTATCGTCTGGATGGTCAGGGTCTTAGGTGCGTTGTTGATGACGTTGACGGTCGCTTGTTGAGTCAGGCCCGAGCGCTGATCGAGCGGCGTAATGGCAGGATTTGCTTGAATGTAGATTGGAGTCGGAGGCGGAAGGGTTATGACCGGAATAGGGGCTGGTGTGGGAGTTATGACGGGAGTGGGAGGAGGTGGTGTCGGAACCTCGATGACCGGCGGAGGATCTCCTTGTGCGATTGCCGCAGGCACGCAACATGCCAGCACAAGCAGAGCTATCGCCCCAAACTGCAGTGTTGCCTTCATATTCAGCCCCTCTTCAACTTCCTTGCATCGATTATAGGCGACTTTTGAGACATTGGTAAACCTCGTACCCAGCTCTAAGATTCCTGGCTCTGTTCTGCGCACTTAAAAATTCGACCAAAATACAAGGCAAGTTTTGCATTTGGTTTGTCCGGTGCTTTCGTTACCGGTTTTCTATCAGGTGATGTGCCGAGCTGAACCGCGAATGTCATCGCGCAGAGCAAAGCTACGGCACCACATTTAGTACCGCAAACTACTTCACTGCCGCACAAAGCCAATCTTCAAACTTTGTAGATGTACGACGGATCCAGCATCAGACCGAATCTTTGAAAGGGCTGAATTAACCTTTCATTTCATTCGCGTAAGCTTTTGAGAAAGTCGTCGAACGAGAGCGTTTTATCTGTGACAGCCAAAAGACCAGCAACTGCTTTTTCCGGCCAGGCATTACTCAGGTCTTTCGATTGACCGGTTCTCAAAGAATACAGCGAGACAGTCGATTTATCTGCACCTGCTTGAATGCGATTGAAGCACAGCTCTTCGTTATTTCTCCAAACAGGTACGAACGTGTCCTGATCTTTCTTCGTCACGGCAGGTGCAACAATTTGTCTTTTACCATTCTGCAAGTTGAGCACTGCCAACGCATTGTAAGCTCCCGGAATTGAAACTGAGTTTCCATCTGGGCTGACTTCGAATTTTTCCAACTGAGTCGCGCTCGAGCTGGACTGCAATTTCTTCAACTTTCCTGATGTCAGATTATAGGAAAAGAGGCTGGAATACTTGCCTACAGGAACACTGCCTGCCCGCAATGCGACGAAAAGAATATTGCCGTCGACCGTAGCCCGAACTTTGTCATAAGCAGAATAAACATCCGACAAATGTTTTACAGCTTGGGCGGGATCCTTTTTAACGTCAATGGAAACCAGCTCAAAATCAGGTTTTCCTTTGCCAGGCGCAGGAACCGATTTGAGTGCATAAATAAAATCGGTGTTGATATCCCAATCCGGGAAATCTTGATAGTCACGACCAAAAGACTTCCAAGTATTTTTCGGATTCTTCGCCTCGGCAGTTAGAAGCTCATTCTCAGCTCCGGAAATGAAACAGAAATATTCGTTGGACGGGCTAACAGCGGCACTGTCAAAGGTTCTGTCCGTCGTAAAAAGTGTTTCCTTCAGTTTAAGGTCTTTGTCGACATCGTAGGTGCTCACTGTCGATAACGTCATTCCCAATCGAAACAGCCGACCATCATTGCCGGCAAATTTGCGAATCTTCTCACCCTGAGTAGCATTGAGATAAAAGAGTGCAGCATTCAAGTGAGTAGCGTCAAATTTGTTCTTCTTTAGAGCATCTCTGCAAGCAGCAAGATCTCCGTTGCATCTTTCCAATTCAGTGATTAGCTGAGATGCACATGACCCAACGGCGGCCACATCTTCTTTGCTCAAGCGCTTTTCTGCGGCTTCCCAAGATTCATACGATGTTTCGGAAACAACTAGCAACCGTTTCGAATCAGCAAACCAATTTAGAAGTTTCGCCTCCGGCTCCACCGGTTCGCTCAAATGCAATCCGCCGTCGGTCGAAACGCGCACCCCGTCAGCACCGATTACAGCTAGCTTGTTTCCGTCCGGTGACCAGGACAAGCGCTGCTCGACATCACAAGCCGCAAGCAGGGGTAACGTCAACGCGACCAACATTGTTTTCACTGCGCGGGATGCGACAGATTTGCAAGCCATTTGAATCTCCTTGGTTTCCAACCGAGTTGAAAAGTAAAACATACTGGACTCCATTACGCAGGTTTAGACGGTCGGAAGTAGTAAAATTAGCCGACATACAGGTAGTCAGGCGGTTTAATCTTAATCATGGCAACCAAGAAAATCAGCCTCCTCGGCTCAACCGGGTCTATCGGGCGACAAAGTCTGGACATTGCGCAAGCGCACAAAGATGTCATTGAAGTGGTTGCCATGGCTGCCGGTGGCGGTAATCTCGACCTCTTTGCCGAGCAAATAAAACAGTTTCAGCCGGCACTCGTTTCGGTGCCGGGCGAAGCTGAAAGAAAGACGCTTAAAGAGAAGCTGGGCGCTTCAAAAATTCAAATCGAAATCGGCTCTCAGGGGCTGGAAGCTGTGGCTGCCGAGAGTGGCGCCGACACGGTAGTAACCGGGGTGGTTGGATTTCTCGGATTGAAACCGACTGCAAAGGCGATTGAGAAAGGTAAAACAATCGCGCTTGCGAATAAAGAAACGCTCGTCGCCGCCGGAAGCGCCGTAATGCCGATGGTGGAAAAATACGGCGCCAAAATCGTCCCTGTCGACAGCGAGCACTCTGCGATTTTTCAGTCGCTCAGCGGACATACAAAGGATGATCTGGAGGCGATCTGGCTGACTGCGTCAGGCGGGCCTTTTAGAACCTGGACGAAAGAACAGATTGACGGTGCCACCAAGGGTGATGCTCTGAAACATCCCAATTGGAATATGGGTCAGAAGATCACTATCGACTCGGCAACGCTGATGAATAAAGGCTTAGAGATTGTCGAAGCGCGCTGGCTGTTTGACATGCCCGCCGACAAAATTCGCGTCGTCGTGCACCCGCAATCAATACTTCATTCTGCCGTCGAATTCGTCGACGGTTCCATCGTTGGTCAAATGGGGATTCCGGATATGCGCCTGCCGATTCACTATGCGCTGTTTCACCCTGAGCGAGTTCATTCTGCGCGGGTGCCGCGCCTGGATCTGACCACCCTGAGCCAACTGACATTCGAAGAGCCTGACACAGATCGTTTTCCCTGCCTGGCGATAGCCAAGAAAGTGGCGAGTGAGGACACAACAAGCGCCTGTGTCATGAATGCCGCCAATGAAATAGTCGTCGCCGCATTTCTTAACGACCGCATTGCCTTCCGCGACATCCCTCGGCTTATAGAACAGGTATTAGAGAAGCACAAGCCGATTTCAAAGCCCGGTTTGGACGATATACTTGAAGCTGATCGCTGGGCTAGACAAGAGGCAGACAACCTTCTGAAGGCCCGGGCGGCATAGGCGCACCAGAGGCGCTCAAATTTTGGAACTTGGAAATTCGCAACGCAGGGAGACGGCTCCAATGGCTACGACTGGAACAGATACGTCAAAGGTCACGATAGTCAATCATCCCTTGACCCGGAATATTTTGACCCGGCTCAGGGACTATCAAACGCCATCTGGCGAATTTCGCGAGAAGGCTCGCCAGTTGAGCTATTTCCTGGTGTATGAGGCAATGCGGGAGCTGGGCGTTCGAGAAGTGGGTGTGGAAACGCCGATTGGACCGGCAAAGGGAGTCGCACTAAGCGACTATGTGGTTTTCGCTCCGGTATTGCGTGCCGGACTGATTCTTGCCGAGGCAGCCCAGGAGCTGTTCGCCAATGCGCGCATCTATCACATCGGGCTGCGCCGCGATGAAGAGACGCTCAAGGCTATTTCATATTATGCAAAACTGCCGGAAGCGCTGCCTAATGAAAGCCGCGTCTTCGTGCTCGACCCAATGCTGGCAACCGGTGGTTCTGCCTGTGCAGCCATTAATCTATTTGACAAACTCAACGTTAAGACAATTCACCTGGTTTCAATTGTTGCCGCTCCTGAAGGAGTTAAGCGCGTCCACAGCCAGTTTCCAAATGTGCATATAACAACTGCCGCACTGGACGAAAATTTGAACGAGCATGGCTATATAGTTCCAGGCTTGGGCGACGCCGGCGACCGGATCTTCGGAACCTAATCAGTTCAGGTTTCGACCAATCAATCAAAAGGGCGACGCTGGTGCGCCGCCCTCTTTGTATTTAGTGCGTTCTGAACTAATCTTCGAGCTTGAAGCCGACTTTCAACTTGACTTGAAACTCGGAGACAGCTCCGTCCTTAATTGCGCCGCGCTGTTCGACAACTTCAAACCAACCCATATTGCGGATGGTTTTCCCTGCGCGCTTGACTGCTTCTTTGGTCGCTTCAGCAAAGCTGACTGTTGAAGTGCCAACGATCTCAACCATTTTGTAAACGCCAGACATATAAACTCCTTGGTTCCTGAGGAACAATGACAACCGAACGATATTTCGAACGAAAATTGGTTCTTGAGATTATTGCTGATTGTTCTTCAGAATTCCCGGTTAATTAAGGCTACCGATATAAATCGAGAAGGAGCATTTCTGCTCCTTCTTCATCGGTTTAGGCAAATGGCGAATTCGGCAAACCGCTAAACAAGACCGGCGTAGAATCTCATATCGGCAAGCGAAATTCCGTTGTTTTCAAAACCGCGCTCGTCGTTGTTTCCTTTCTGCAAGTATTTCATATTGTCTTTGAGAAACTCGAGAGTTACGCGTTCTTCGCGTGTCAGTCGGGCAGTGGTGAGAGCGCGAGTGATTTCTTCTTTGGTCAGGTAATTGTTGCGGTCCGCATCGAATGACTTGAAGCTGCCGTCGCGCAGATACTTCTCGCTGTTTCTTGCCAGGTCATCGAGCTTCGTCAAGTCTTGGCGTGAGATACCACTGTTTTCGTCACCTCTTTCATCATTGGCCAATTCTTGAATTTTGCCGACATTCTTCGACATTGTGTCCAGAGCGCGGATTTCATCAGCGGTCAGATTATCTTGATTTTGAGCAACGTATCTTTCGATTTCTTTGCGGCTTACATGATTGTTGCCGTCCTTGTCCATTTCGCTGAATCGATCACGCATGACGTCTGCTGCCGATTGGTGCCCTTTACGATTGCCTTTCTGTGTGTTTTCCGGCGGCACTTCGCACTCGGGATCTTCTTGTTTAACTGGTGGCTTTACCGGTGGCACTTCGCAATTCGGATCTTCTTGTTTTACAGGCGGCTTAACCGCAGGTTTTTCGCGGCGCGGCTCTTCATGCTTCGGTGTTTTTACCGGTGGCACTTCGCAGTTTGGATCTGCTTTGCCTGGCAACTTCAGCTTATCGCCTTCCTTGATGAGACCATCCACCGGCATCTTGTTCATCTCAGCCGTTCGCTTCACCATCTCGAGAACGTCTCTGTTAGAAGCGTCCTGACCGCCATTGCGCTGCTTCAATTCTTCTCTGCAAATTTTCCAGAGCGAATCGCCGGGTTTAACCGTGTACTCTTTGTTTTCCGCAGGAGTTTCCTTTTCTTTAGCGCCTTCTTTGACGCCTTCTTTTGCCCGCGTGGTCACGCCAGGAACTTCACAATTACCTTCGGAAACGCGCATGGAGCCTGTGCCTTCCTGCTGTCTGGCTTCGAGAAGATCGTGACGGGTAAAGCCGTCATTTTCCCAGCCCCATTCGTCATCATGTGCATTTTGCAAACGGTCCATATCTTTGGCTAATGCCATTAGCGTTTGTGCCTCTTCCTTGCCCAACGTCTTCTCGTTGGCTTTTGCGTAGGCTTTTATCTCGTCAACTGTGACATGGCCATCATTGTCTTTATCGAGTTTGTCGAAATTCTTTGCGGCATAATCCTCTGCCTTCATGCGCTGAGAGGCGACATCCAAATCTTTCTGAGAGATGCCGTTTTCCGGTCCATGCTGGCCGCCGCGACTGCCACCTGAATAAATTCCGTCTGTGCTGTTCTTCTCCAGCTTATCAACGTTGGCAGCCACCTTTTGCAGTGCATCTTTTTCAGTTTGACTCAATTCTTTGTTGTTCTTCAAATATTCATCTATTTCTGACTTGGTAATACGGCCATCTTTTGATGCGTCCAATTTTTCAAAGTTCTTCTTCACGTAGTCGAGTTCCGTAGCTCCGCTTATGGACAATTCAGGAAGCACGCCGGTCGCTTTCAATTGCTCACGTTGAGCCAGATTCATTGCTGCCAGGGTTTTGACGTCGCCTTCATTGATTTCGACGTTGACTACAGATTTAGCTTCTGCGGAAACTTGAGTATTCTCGACTCTTTCACTTGCTTTGGGGGGCATGGGATGAAACCTCTAATTTGTAGTAGCGATTGGAAGCGCAGGGGGAGGAACGCACTCACAATATCGCTGCAATTTTCAAAAAATCTTGAAAACCCCAAACTCCCGCAGGGCTAGAGTTTCCAGACACCAACAAGACCGCCCAGCTGGATAGCCGGGCGGTCATTGCTCTCAATCGAGGGAGAATTTTTAGCGTCGGGGCACGCCCGTCATCAATTTGTCAGGTCTAATCAGAGTAAGAAATACGTGAGAAGTTATTTTCGAATTGCTTGACACTGATTTTTTTGGTTCCGCTTGTAGTTGCGTCAGCGTTGCCCCAGGGATTGCGGACTGTGACCGTTCCACCATCAGGACCTTTTGGGTCGAAGTCGATGATGCTGTACATGTGTGAGTCAGGGAAACCATCCTCACTCTCACCGGCAATCGGTTTCATGCTGATGCCTGCGATAACGGGGCGCTTGCGAGGTCCTTTAAAGGCTTCTGTCAGTTTTTCAGTGATTTCCGATTCAGAGCTGACCATGATCCAGTCCGTATCTCTGTCTCTTCCGGTTAATAGGCTCATTGCATGGCCAATCTTAAGTTCGCCTCCTTCGCTGCCTTCTGCATCAGTATCACCACCAAAGAGATTGAACGGTCCACGGCGATACCAGTGTTGGTTGCAATAGGCGCCGTAGGCTTTCTCCAGCACGCAGGCCCAGGTTCCATCCGGTCCACCTTGATTAAAAATGCCCATTTCAACTTCGGTTGGAGCTTTCACGGTCACCGGCTCATCAGTGTTTCCTGGGAAAGTAACCGTGTAGGTTCCGTCGCCATTGTCTTTGATCATTCTATGAATAGATTCCGGATCTACTGCTGCCAACGAAGCAAGGGCTGCCTCAAAATAGCAGTTGCCGATCATGCCTTGCTTAATAGCGTCCGGCTTGATGCTTGCCAGCGGGTTTTCTTTATTGGCGTATAAATCGCGCGATCCCAGTCTTTGAGCTTCGTTGGTTTCTTGAAAAACGTTATGGACGCTCCGGACAGTGTCATCACCATATTCTTTTAAATCATCCTTGGTGATGCCGTCGTTTTCGTCACCCAGCTCGTCATTGCTGGCTTCTTCCAGATCGTCGACATTATCTCTCAAGAATTCCAGGCTGGTGCGTTCATCCTTGGTGAGATCGGTTCTTTCCAGAGCCTTTTCAATTTCCGATTTGGTAAGGTAATCGTCGCTGTCTGCATCGACCTTTTTGAAATTGTCATCCTTGTCGAGCCATACTCTTGCTCTGCCGATTTGTTGCCATTCGGTCTGAACTTTGTCGCGATCTTGGTCGAACTGTTTGAGGTCGTCTCTGGTGATTCCATCATTTTCATCACCGAGCTCATCATTGCTTCGCTCTTCCAAATCGTCCTGATTTTTGTAAAGAGCGCCAACAATTTGCGCTTCTCTGCCTGTATATTTCTCGCTCTGAACAGCGCGTGCCAGTTCGCCTTCGCTTAGATACCCATCGCTGTCCTGGTCGAGGCGATCGAAGATTTTCTCAGCTTCTGCCGCCGCTTCTTCAATACGAACAGCCTTGGTGGTCGGATCATATTTGTATTGAACAGGTGCAGGCAGGGGGAGCTTTTCCGCATTACCTTCTGTTCCCACTGTGTTGGAGCCGGTTTCATCAAGTGCATCTCTCAAGTCAGCGCTGGTAAAACCGTCATTCTCGTCGCCTAATTCGTCGTTGGAATACTCTTCCAGATCATCGACGTTGCTCTTCAAATAGTCGAGGTTGGCGCGATCTTGAGCGCTCAATCTGTCGCTGTTGGCGCGAACATAGCTGTTCACTTCGCCGGAGGTGACGTAGCCGTCGCCGTCCAGGTCAAGCTTGCCGAAATTTTGCTTGGCGTATTCAGTCGCCTTCATTTGCTCTTCGGCAACGTTGATGTCCTGACGAGTGATACCGTCATTCTCGTCGGCCAGCTCATCGTTGTACATTTCTTCCAAGTCATCGACTTTGGAGCCGAGGCGCTTGAGCGCTAATGTTTCACCGGAAGTAAGTGTTTTCTCTTTATCTTTGACGTACTTGTCGATTTCCGACTTGGTGACATAATTGTCGCCATCTTGATCGATGAATGCAAAACGCTTGCGCAGATAATCCAAACCGGAATCAGCTACGCGCTCTTCAGTTTTCGTTTCCGCTTTGGCCTCAGCCGGCTTGCCTGCTTCTTTAGGCTTTGCGGCCTCAGCTGCTTGGCAGTCGGAGCGAGCATCTTCTGAACCGAGTTCGATTAGTGCATCATTAACATCAGATCTGGTGATACCGTCATTCTCATCGGCGAGTTCGTCATTGGCATACTCTTCGATGTTTGAAACGTTTTCTCTCAAGTATTTGAGATTGAGCTTTTCATCTGCGGTCAGGTTATGGCGTGCGTTGCTGTATGCATCGATATCGCTTTCAGTAATGAAGCCGTCGCCATCGCCGTCCAGCTTGTCATAGTTTGTCTTGGCATAAGCAAGAGCATCCAGACGCGGTCTTGCTTCAGCGATGTCGGCTTTAGTGATGCCATCGTTTTCGTCGAAGCGCTCGTCATTGCTTTGCTCTTCTACCCCGCTCACACGGTTTTTCAATGCCACGAGCTTCGCTTTGTCATCGCTGGAAAGCGTCGCCTTGTTGACGGTGGCGTAATCCAAGATTTCGTCTTTAGTCAGGTAGCCGTCTTTGTCTGCGTCGATCTTCTCGAAATTGTCGCGGGCGTAATCCAGAGCCGGGCGTAAATCGCCGGAGGGCTTGACGTCTTTGCATTCCGCTTGGTCGCCGCTCAGGCGCTCAGTGCCGTCCTTCGCTTTGGCATCTTGCAAGTCATATCTGGTAAAGCCGTCGTTTTCATCGCCTATTTCATCATTGCTGATTTCTTCGATGTCGCCGACCGCTTTCTTCAAATTGTCGAGTATGGTTTTTTCTTGCTCGCCTATTTCTTTGCCTTTGAATTTGATGAAGGCATCGATTTCGCCGCCGGTCACGTAACCGTCGCCATCCTCATCCAACTTGTCGAAATTCTTTTGGGCATAGTCATAGATGCCAAATCTTTTTTGAACTCCGGCTAAATCGTCTTTAGTGATACCGTCGTTTTCGTAGCCGAGTTCGTCATTGCTCTCGTCTTCGAATGTGCTGATTTTTTCTTTTACTTTTCTGAGCGCTTCCAATTCGATATTCGAGAGCTTGGCGGCGTTTTCCTTTGCATAGGCGTCTATCTCGCCACCCGTTACCCAGCCATCACCGGAACGATCGATCTTGTCGAAATTCTTTTGCACATATGTAATCTCTTTGGCACCGTCAATTGCCAGTTCAGGCAGCAGGCCAGCTTGACGCAGGGCTTGCATATTCTTCTCGTTGAGAGCTTGAATATCTTGCGGTGTAACCTGTTTTGCGCTTTCGTTAGAATCTTTGAGAGCTTTTTCGCTGGCGTCTTTAACGACTGGTTGCTGGACACCGCTTACTTCGGTAATAGAATCTGATGCCATGATAAGAACCGCCTCTGGAATAGGAGGGAGAATCGAGGTGTTTGGAATTCGGGGGTGTGCATAGAATCTATAGCTGCCGCGATGACAATTTAATGACAATCCCAAAAGCCATGAACGGCAAGGCTTTAGGGGGAACCGGCAATTGTTTTTGCGGGCATTTGTCACACATTTTTCAGTGCGCAAAACAGCCACACCCACAGGGTTTTACCTGCAGGTGCGCTGCTTCGGGCTAAATTTTGCGGCTGGTATTAGCTATTAGCCGGCTTTGCGGGTTGGCTGGCTGGACTTCACATCCCGGGCTCCGCTTTTGATTGCCTGCTTCTGCAGCTCATAAGCATTGCGCAAATTCTGCTCGATGGCGGCAAGCTCAGTGTTTCCGAATGCATCGAGGTCCATCTGACTGATGCCGCTGTATTCCGGACCTCTTTCGTCATTGCTGGCATCTGCAACGGCATCCACATGGTCGCGCAAGAAACTGAGGCTTTCTCTCTGTTGTTTCGTCAGTGAATTGCTCTGCAAAGCGCTGTAAATTTCTTCCTTGCTGAGGAAATTGTCAGCATCAGTGTCCAGCCTGACGAAATTGTCGTCCCGGGAAAGATAGTCTCGCGCATTTTTTATATTTTGGGTTTGCCTGTTGCTCTCAACGCGTTTTGCTTCCATCTGCTCCAGATCACCACGCGTGATCGTGCTGTCAGGCATGAGGAAGTCGTCATCGTGCATCTCGGCTATATCGGAGCGTGATTTGTAGAGCGCGGATAAAACTTGCTTGTCTTTGCCTTTGTAATTGTCGCTCTGCGCCGCCGCGCGCAGTTCGCGAGCAGTGAGAGAACCGTCTGCATCCGCATCGATTTTATCGAACAGACGCAAACTTTCTTTGGAGAAGGCCTGCATGGTCACGGGAGCAAAATTCTCGTGCGTCGTGATTTTCGAAGCTTTATCATCATTAGGCAAGGGCAGCTTATCTTCACCCTTGAGAGTTTTTGCTCCTAATTCACTTTGAGCAGCTTCCAGATCTTTTTTCGAGAATCCGCCCCACTCGAAGAACATTTCGTCGTCGCATTTGTCGTCCAGGTCGCCGCATTGTTCCATTAAGAGCTGACAATTGGCGCGATCTTGCTCGCCTAAGCGATCATCATTGGCGCGCATATAACCACGAATTTCCTTCTTATTTACGTGACCATTGCCATCTCCGTCCATCGGATCAAAATGCTCTTGCGCATACTCGATGGCACGCATACGTTTTTCGGCAGCATCAAGATCCAGGCGAGAAATACCGTTTCTCTCAAAGCCGACTTCATCGTTAGCCTGCTTCTGAAGCGTGTTTGCGCGCTCGCCTACTTTTGTAAGCGCACTCACTTGTTTCTCGTTTAGTGAGGCTTTGTTGTCACTTATATAGTGATCGATTTCTCTTTGCGTTACATGATGATCGTTGTCCTGATCGATCTTGTCGAATTGATCGCGAACAAAATCCAACCCTGAATCAGCAGTTTTCCCTTTCTCGTGCGGTGTGGCAGTGCCTTTTGTCGGCTTTACATTTTCCGGTTTAACGGGCGGTGTTTTCTCGGCGCCAGTCGGTTTCTTATCAGGCGATTCGACTTTAGTCTGCGCTTTCAACTCAGGCATTTTGAGTTTCTGCCCTGGGTGAATTTGATCAGGATGGCTCAATCTATTTTCTTTGGCGATCGAGATTGCTGTCGCCTTCACTTCTTGCGGGCTCGGTTCTTTTCTTGTCGTTTCACGCAAATAGGCGCGGCTAATGCCCCAAATAGAGTCGCCTTTTTGAACCTCGTAAACGCTTGCCGCCTTTGGTTTTTCGTCCTTCTTGAAAGCTTCGACTTTCTGTTCGGCGACGCCGCCCTTTAAAACTAATTTCTCGTCTCTGAGGCGATCTTCCAGTGCCAGCTGCGGCAATATTCCATACTCTTTCAAGCTCTCGGCGAGTTTGTCCATGTGTATGCGATGCGCATTTTCAGCTTGTTTCCCATCGTAATGAACATCCGCTAGTGCCGGCGAAGAATCGGTGAGCAACTTTCTATTGCCGTCGCACGCTTCGTTTGTAATTTCATTTGGCATAAAACAACCTCTTAGTTGAAGTGGAAAACGGCGCGCTCGTCTACCCGTGCCGCAGCAAAGCTTTCTGAAAGCCGACGGACGAGCAAATTGTGTAAATTGCGTGGGGGAGAAGTGCTCTTTTTAACGCGCTGATGTTAAATCGCAACGTCAAATTAGAGTTCAGAAGAAGGGTTTCGCGGAGCGCCCCCTTGATGTTCGGCTATCATACCGACGTGATAAGCAAACTATACTGTTGAATTGCACAGTGCTGAAAAACCGGCCGGCACGAACAAAAATGCAATCTCCAGAGGCTAAGATTGATAGAGATTTTTCTGCACTCAAATCCAATTCGACAATTATTCGATGCTGATAATCGCTCTTTTTTGTTTTATATACGCAGCCAACATCGGCTGGCACTCCCTGCAGTTCGCCGATGTAAGCAATCGAGCGCTTAAGTGGCCGGCGACAGCTGGGCACATATCCGTCACGCGCGGACCTCGCAATAGCGCCAACGTGTCATACCTTTATTCTGTTTCCGGCAAAGCTTACCGCGGTAAGCTGTTCGACCTTCCGAGAGCCAATCCGTTTGACTGGAGCCCTTCTCGGTGGAAAAACGACATGAACGTCCTGGTCTACTTTGATCCGGCCTCGCCCCAAGACTCAACGGTAAACAGGCAATTGGACGAAAAACAGTACTACGCCAATTTGATATGCGCCGCCGTGGCAGCCGTGCTGGGGGCGGCGGCACTTGCCGCTTTTCTCGACGAGATGACCAGCCACAAAGCCAGACTGGGCTTTCGCTAAGGTTACAAATGGATTCGGCTGAGAATTGGCTTAGAGCTGTTCGTCTTGAATGTAGTCACCACCGATGGGCAATTTGTCATTGACCCACATTGTGGCAAAGGCAGCGACGACACAAACAACTAGTCCTTCAAGATATCCCATAACCTACCGTTTACTTGGTTTGCTATTACCTTTTTCGAACCCGACGTTATGACTTAGTGAGGTTCAACATGCTCTTAGAGTAGACCGTGCCCGATTAAGGACCGGTTAAGAACGGGGCTTTGTAAACAGTGCCCGTGATGATCTCAACGAAGTCTTGCCCCTCTTGGGGCTTAACAGATTCTTAGATTTTAGACGCCGCCAAGAGTCAATTCCACCCTTGATATCCAGATTAATTGGCGAATCTGCAAGTTCAAAAGCAAAAGCGGTGCCGATAATTCGACACCGCTCTTGAGGTCTTAGTGAACTGCCAAGCTTATACGCTTGCGCCTGCCAATTCAGTCATGCGTCCTGTTGGTGCTCCGTTGGCGTTGCGAATGCCCAGTGCGTCTTGAGCGATAATCAAGCGCTGGATTTCGCGGGTGCCTTCGTAAATATTGAGCACTTTGGCATCACGGAAGAAACGCTCAACCGGATACTCATCCGAGAAGCCGTAGCCACCGAAGATCTGCACTGCGTTGTGGGCTGCTTTGTTGGCAGCTTCGCCGCAGAAGAGCTTGGCGAGGGAGGTTTCAAGCGTATTGCGGACGTTCTTGTTCTTCAGGTGAGCAGCTCTCAAATAGAGCAAGCGACCAGCTTCGCAGTCTGCAACCATGTCGGCAATCATGGCTTGCACTTGTTGGTGCTCGCCAATCGGTTTGCCGAAAGTCTTTCTTTGCATTGCGTACTTGGTTGACTCGTCGATGCAACCTTGGACCAGACCGACAGCGCCGGCAGCCACCGAGAAGCGTCCATTGTCGAGCGCGGACATAGCGACTTTGAATCCGTCACCTTCAGCTCCGAGCATGTTTTCTTTCGGTACTCTGACTTGATCGAGATAAAGAGTTGCCGTGTCCGAAGAGCGCAATCCAAGCTTGCCTTTGATGGAAGCAGCAGAGAAGCCTTTCGATTTGGTGTCGACAATAAAGCAGCTGATACCTTTGTGACCGAGCTTAGGATCAACGGTGGCGAAGATGAGCGCGTGGCTCGCGATCGTGCCGCAAGAGATCCAAACCTTTTGACCGGTCAAGATGTAGTCATTGCCGTCTTTGACTGCGCGAGTTTGTTGATTACCGGCATCAGAACCTGCTTCAGGCTCCGTCAAACCGTAACAACCAATGTATTCGCCATTGCAAAGCTTGGGCAGCAATTCTTTCTTCTGCTCTTCGTTACCCCATTTCAGAATGGTCAATGCAACCAAAGATGTTTGCACGGAGAAGAGAGTTCTGGTCGAGGAGCATATGCGGTTGACTTCCTCGGTCATCAAGCCGTATGCAATGTAGTCCATTCCGAGACCGCCGTACTTTTCCGGCACCGGGCAACCGAGAAATCCTTCCTTGAAGATTTTCTTGGCTACTTCCATGTCGAATTTGCATTCGCGATCATTCATCTGAGCAACCGGTGCAACTTCGCGCTCCATGAAGTCACGCATGTGCTTGCGATAAGCGATTTGCTCTGGTGTAAAGTCGAAATCCATATCCTTTTCTCCGCGTTTTCTATTTTGTTTGAAACTTTTGAACTTGAATTTTCTTTTTAAAAGCTCTCGCCTGAGATGACCCAGGCGAGAGCTTTACGCTAACTACTTTTTCTTTGTGGGGTGGTTGTCGATCTGCGCTTTTTGCAGTTGACCGGAATAGTCAATGTAGACAGCCTTCCACTCAGTGAATTGCTCGATGGCAGTGGTGCCCGCTTCGCGGTGACCGTTGCCGGTTTGCTTGACTCCGCCGAATGGCAGCTGAATTTCAGCACCGATGGTTGGAGCATTGATGTAAACGATGCCGGATTCCAATTCTTCAATTGCTTGGAAGGCTTGGTGCACGTCACGGGTGTACATCGAGAGCGACAGACCAAATTCGGTGCCGTTGGCTACTTCGATGGCTTCTTCGAAACTGTCGACTTTGATGATGGCGGTTACTGGTCCGAAGATTTCTTCTTGAGCAATACGCATCGACGGCTTCACGTCACCAAATACGGTGGGCTCGTGGAAGCAGCCATTTTTGAATTCGCCTTCGGTGACGATGTTACCGCCACAAAGCAGCTTGGCGCCTTCTTTCTTGCCTATTTGAACGTACTCATTGATGCTTTCCAATTGGCTCTTGTTCACAACAGGTCCAACCGTTACGTCCTGGTCGAGACCAGAACCGAGCTTGAGCTCTTTGGTGCGAGCAACGAATGCATCGGTGAACTTTTTGTAGACTTCGCTATGAACGATCAAGCGGCTGGCTGCGGTGCAGCGTTGTCCGGCGGTTCCGAAAGCTCCCCATACGGCGCCTTCGACTGCCAGTTCGATGTCTGCATCAGGCATAACGCAGATTGCGTTTTTGCCGCCCAATTCGCAGCTGACTTTCTTCATCAGTTCGCCGCAACGTCCTGCCACACGGCGACCGACTTCAGTCGAGCCGGTAAGCGAGATGGCTTTGACGCGCGGATCGTCGACGATGGACATACCGACTTTGGCGCCCATGCCGGTGACGAAATTGATGACGCCCGGGGGAAGTCCGGCTTCAATCAATACTTCAACCAACATCAAAGCGCAAAGAGGCGTATCGGTGGCTGGCTTGAAAACAACCGTGTTGCCTGCAACCAGAGCCGGGAATATTTTCCACGAAGGAATTGCCACAGGGAAATTCCAGGGGGTGATCAAACCGACAACGCCGATTGGCTGTCTGATGGCCATGGCGAATTTGTGAGGCATTTCGGAAGGAACTGTTTGACCCATCAAACGGCGTCCTTCACCGGCCATGTACTTGGCCATGTCGATTGCTTCTTGAACATCTCCGCGGGCTTCTTTCAAAACTTTGCCCATTTCGCGCACCATGGTGGTGGCGATTTCTTCTTTGCGGCTTTCCAGCAAATAAGCAGCTTTCAAAATGATGTCCGCACGTGCAGGAGCCGGAGTGCTGCGCCACATTTTCAGGGCGTTCTGAGCAGCATCAACTGCGGCTTTCACATCTTTGGGAGTGGACGAAGCGAAAAAACCGATTACTTCAGTCAAGTTAGCCGGGTTGTAGCTGGCGAATGTTTCGCCGGTCTCTGCCTTAACCCACTTGCCGTCGATGTAATTGTGATATGTGCGCGGTGAGCCGGCTTTTGCCGAGGCGCTCTCCGGGCTCTTTGTAGATGAGGTCATGACTTTCTCCTGCAGTTTTTATTGAATAACGTGCAAACCAGATACTTTTTACTTGAGCTTCATTGCTTTCTCGAGGATGTCGCAAGCTTTCTCCGCATCCGCATCGGAAAGATTGAGCGGCGGGATCAAGCGAATAACCTGACCTTGCTGTCCGCAGGTCAACACAATCAATTTCTGCTCCAGGCATTTTGCTGCGACTTGGTCGGCAATTTCTTTGCTGGGAGCACCTTTCTCATCATTGAATTCCAGACCAATCATCAAGCCTTTGCCGCGGACATCGCCTAAGTGCTTGTTGCTTTCTTGGAATTTCTTGAAACGCTTCATGATGTCCGCGCCCATCTTGGTGGCACGTTCAGCAAGCTTCTCTTCTTGAATTACATCGATGGTGGCGAGTGCGGCTGCGCAGCTTACCGGGTTACCACCGAAAGTGGTGCCGTGGCGGCCTGCGGGCCATTTATTGGTGATGTCTCTTCTGGAAACGAAACCGGAAAGCGGCATGCCGCCTGCGATTCCTTTTGCCATTACGAGAATGTCCGGCTCGACGCCTTCGTACTCGATGCAGAACATTTTGCCGGTGCGAGCAAAGCCGGTTTGAACTTCGTCGATGATGAGCATGATGCCGTGCTCATCGGCAAGTTTGCGCAATTCTTTGATGAAGCCTTCCGGAGCCGGTACATAACCGCCCTCTCCGAGAATCGGCTCGATGATAAAGGCTGCGACTTGCGCAGGGTTTATGAATTGATGGAAGAGCATATCGATGTATTCGAGAGACTCTTGGATAACTTTCTTAGTGTCGCCTTTGTAGTGCGAGCGATATTCGTAAGGAAAAAGGGCTGTGTGAATGGCTCCGGGAAGCGGCTCGTAATTTTCACGGTAGTAGAGCTTGGATGTCGTCAGTGCCATCGTCATGAACGTGCGTCCGTGGAAAGAACCGCGGAAATTGATGATGGCGGGACGTCCGGTCACATAGCGAGCCAGTTTGACTGCACCTTCAACCGCTTCAGCACCGGAGTTGGCAAAGAATGCCGAATTGAGAGACTTGGGTGTTATTTCAACCACTTTTTTCGCCAGTTCGATGTAGCGCTCGTGGTGCACAACAACAGAGGTGTGAATGAGCTCTTCGCACTGTTTTTTGACGGCTTCAACAACTTTGGGATGGCAGTGACCGACATTGTTGACGGCGATGCCGGTGGAGAAGTCCAGATAAGCATCACCATTGCGGTCGTAAATGTAGGAGCCCTTTGCTTTGTGGGCTACGATTCTTGCCGAACGCGCTAACACTGGATTGACATACTCGTCGTCCATAGCGAGATAGGAAAGGTTTTTGTTGGTCGTATCAGTCATTACCATGGAGAACTCCTATGTGCGCGTGCAGGATGAACATCCCCTCCACCCGCAGCTGGCAGAAAGGCGCAGCCAGGGGGCTTGAGGTACCCAAATAGCAGCCTGATCATATCAATTAAAAACGGCGTAACCAGCCATATTTAGTATTCTTGCGGTAATTGACAAGCATTGCCGGGCACCCCCGGGTCTCATACTTTTTAGCTAACGGCGTAAGGCAATGTTCACAATGGTGCAGCGCCGATTGAGCAAAACGCCTAATTTTCCGGTCGTTGGAGAGCTTTCTCTTGGCTTTCCGAAAGCAAAACCAACAGATTTCTTATTTTGTGGAAACAGAACTCTTATTTGCGTCTGGACTGCGCGCTGCGCTTGGTGCCTCTCTTAGCAACCAACTTTTGCACGCCACGCGCCTTTCCATTAGGTGGATTTTTAGATTTGTCCGTAAAGGCGATTTTGAAGACTTCATCGAGATGTCCTACCGGCACTAGCTCTATGCGCTTCTGCACATAGTCCGGAATGTCCTGCAAATCTTTCTCATTGCCGCGGGGAAACAATACTGTTTTTACGCCTTGACGAAGAGCGGCAAGCACCTTTTCCTTCAACCCGCCGATCGGTAACACCCGCCCCCTGAGCGTTATTTCGCCGGTCATTGCCAAAGAAGAGCGCACCGGACGTTTGGCAACAGCAGAAAGAAGTGCAGTAGCCAGGGCAATACCGGCTGAGGGTCCATCTTTGGGAATGGCGCCTTCCGGAATATGCACGTGAATGTCGATTTCGTCATGGAAATTGGCAGGCAAATTGAGCTTGCCAGCGTGGCTGCGAACATAGCTGAAAGCGGCATGCGCCGACTCTTTCATGACGTCGCCCAATTGTCCGGTTAATTGCAATTTGCCTTTGCCGGGCATGATATTCACTTCGACCGAAAGCGTTTCGCCGCCTATTTCAGTCCAGGCCAAGCCGGTAACGATACCGATTTGCGGACCGCGGACTTCATTTTCGCGGATCACTTTGGGCGGTCCCAGATAGGTTGTCACCATATTCGGTGCAACTTTTACAGTGGCATTTTTGTTTTTGACTATCTGAGTAACAACTTTTCTTGCAATCGTAGCGATATTGCGTTCGAGCGCACGGACACCGGCTTCGCGAGTATATTCCTGAATGATCTTCCGAAGAGATGCATCCATGAATTTGAGCTGTTTTTTGCTCAGTCCATGTTTCTCCAGAGTCTTTGGAATCACGTGCTGTTCAGCAATGGCCACTTTCTCTTCTTCCGTGTAGCCGGAGATGTGAATAACTTCAAGCCGGTCGTGGAGGGGTCTGGGGACATTCTCCAGGGTATTGGCGGTGGCGACGAACATCACTTCGGCCAACGAAAACGGCGCATCTAGATAGTGATCGGTGAAATCTTCGTTTTGATCCGGATCAAGCACTTCCAGCATGGCCGCTGTCGGATCGCCCATATAGCTGCGCGTCATCTTCTCGATTTCATCAAGGAGAATGACTGGATTTTTTGTTCCGGAAGTCTTAATCGCTTGAATAATCCGCCCGGGCATGGCGCCGATATAAGTGCGCCGGTGCCCGCGGATTTCAGCTTCATCGTTGACGCCACCCAGGCTGATACGGGCGAACTGGCGATTCATGCTGCGCGCAATGGACTTGACCAAACTGGTTTTTCCAACGCCGGGCGGGCCAACAAGACAGAGGATGGTGCCCTGATTCTGGCGAGACAGTTTGCGTACTGCCAGATATTCGATAATTCTTTCTTTGACTTTATCCAGCCCGTAATGGTCTTCTTCCAGAATCTGATCGGCCTTCTTCAAGTCGATTACTTCTCGCGAACGCTTCGACCATGGCAAAGATACCAGCGTGTCGAGGTAGGTCCGAATCACGGCAGCCTCAGCGCTTTGAGGCATCATCTTTTCGAGCCGTGAAAGCTCTTTCTGAGCTTTTTCCAGTGCGGTTCCTGTGATTTTCGCTTTGGCAATTTTTTGTTTGTACTCGGCAATCTCGCCTTGCTGCTCGCCTTCGGCATTGAGCTCGTCTTGAATAATGCGGATTTTTTCGCGCAAGTAATATTCACGCTGCGTTTTTTCTAAATTGAAACGCACACGGTCGTGAATCTGTTGTTCTAACTCAGCAAACTCCAATTCACGAGAGAGCAGCTGGCTCACGTACTCCAGTCTCTCGGTGGCATCGATTATCTCCAGGCACTTCTGACGCTCAGCCAGATCCAGCCCCAGATAAGTGGCGATGATATCGGCAAGGCGCCCAGGTTGCCCGATGCCTGAGACAGCAAGCAGACTTTCGGGATTGATCTTCTTGGTGGTTTTGACGTATTGCTCGAATTTCTCGACTGCCACGCGTACCAGTGTTTTGGTCGATTCGTCTTCCTGATTGGTTTCGTCTTGGGACGTGACGACTGCGGAAAAATGCTCCGGATCATCAATGACTTTATCGAGAGAAACCCGGCAAGAGCCCTCGACAAGAGCTTTCACGGTGCCGTCCGGCAGCTTGAGCATCTGCATAACTTCAGCCAAAGTGCCGAGCTGATAGATGTCATCTTCTTTCGGATTTTCGCATTCCGGATCTTTCTGTGCGACCAGAACTACCAGGCGATCATCGCGCAGCAATGCCTGTTCCAGTGCGGCTATCGATTTTGGACGGCTGACAAAAAGAGCTTGAACCATCTGAGGAAAAACAACCACATCCCTCAGTGGAATCAGAGAAAAAGAAGTTGTGCTCAAAACGGCCATTCTGCCTCAAGCGCTTCTACGGACTATAAATTGTACGGCTTGCCGGCAAGAATTTGCTCTATCAGGCAATTTCGCCTTTAGGCTTGGTCTTGTTAGGCAACTGCAGAAGCTCCGCCGTGGAGCGCTTTTCGACCAGTTCTTTGGTGATGTGGACCGTCTTAATATCGCTTCGCGACGGCACTTCATACATGATGTCGAGCATGATTTCTTCAACGATAGCGCGAAGTGCTCTGGCACCGGTTTTGCGCTTGATTGCTTCTTCAGCCACAGCTCTGATTGCTTCCTGGTCAAACTTGAGATCGACGCCGTCCAGATGAAGCAATTGTTGATACTGCTTGAGAATAGCGTTTTTGGGCTCGACAAGGATCTTGACCAGCGCCTCTTCGTCAAGCGATTCGAGAACGGCGATAACCGGCATACGTCCGACAAACTCAGGAATCAGTCCGAATTTGAGCAAATCGTCTGGTGCCGTATCTTTGAGAATTTTGCTTGCTTTCAGCTCACGCTCCCAGGCCGTCAGCGGTCTGTCGGAGCCGAAGCCAATATTGCGGTTGGACGAAACTCTGGCTTCGACAATCTTATCGAGACCGACGAATGCTCCGCCGCAAATGAAGAGGATATTGGCAGTATTGATCTGGATGAACTCCTGGTGCGGATGTTTGCGACCCCCCTGGGGCGGCACATTGGCGACCGTACCTTCGATCATCTTCAGGAGCGCTTGTTGAACGCCTTCTCCGGAAACATCTCGAGTAATTGAGGTGTTTTCAGATTTGCGCGAAATTTTGTCGATTTCATCGATGTAGATAATGCCGCGCTCGGCCTTCTTGATGTCATAGTCGGCAGCTTGATATAGACGCAAAAGAATGTTTTCCACATCTTCGCCTACATAGCCTGCTTCCGTAAGAGTAGTGGCATCGGCGACTGCAAACGGCACATCGAGCAATTTGGCAAGAGTCTGCGCCAAAAGCGTCTTTCCGCATCCGGTCGGACCGATGAGCAAGATATTGGACTTTTGGATTTCCACTTGCTCGGACATCTCGGAATTGTGGCTGATCCGCTTGTAGTGGTTGTAGACAGCCACGGACAAGATCTTCTTAGCGGAAGTCTGACCAACAATGTGCTGGTCGAGGAAGCTCTTAATTTCTTGAGGCTTCGGTATATCTACCAGATTAGGCAGCACCGCCTCGGTAGCCGCCGGTTGCGGTGCGCCATCGAACAGCTCCTCATCGAGAATCTCGTTGCAGAGGTCGACACATTCATCGCATATATACACCCCAGGCCCGGCAATCAGTTTTTTGACCTGATCCTGACTCTTTCCACAGAACGAGCACTTTAGACGGTTGTCTGATTGCTTAGGCATCTGTTGTCCTTCTACTTAGTGTTTCCGTTAGGTGTTTCCGGCGGTCCGCTTATAGGTTTTTCTATAATTTCGAGGCGGTGCCTGGATTTATGGCTGTAGTGCCTAAACGGCTGAAAGTGCAGGTTCGACCCTGGCTATCACTTCATCTACTAGACCATACTCCTTGGCTTCCTCCGCTGTCATTATATTATCTCGGTCTGTATCCTTTTCAATTTGTTTAACCGTCTGTCCGGTGTGGTGGGCAAGCAGTTCGTTGAGCTGGCGTTTGATGCGAAGAATTTCGCGCGCCTGAATTTCGATATCCGTAGCTTGTCCTTGTGCGCCGCCCAACGGTTGGTGAATGAGAATACGGGCATGCGGGAGTGCCAAACGCTTTCCTTTAGACCCGGCAGCTAGTAGAAAAGCTCCCATCGAAGCTGCTTGTCCTAAACAAATTGTAGAAACGTCCGAACGGATATGTTGGATCGTGTCGTAGATAGCCAATCCGGCGGTTACGGAACCACCAGGGCTGTTTACATATAGACGAATATCCTTTTCCGGATCTTCGCCTTCCAGAAGAAGCAATTGAGCCACAATCAAATTGGCGACATTGTCGTCAATCGCCATACCGAGAAAAATGATGCGTTCACGCAGCAAACGCGAGAAGATGTCAAATGCGCGCTCGCCTCGGGCTGTCGTTTCGATTACTGTGGGCGGATAGTAGGACATGGGCGACTGAGCAGCCGGAGTCATGCTCCAGAGGTCATACACATCATTCCTTGAGGGGCGCTTGATCGACATTTTCTTCCTTCCAAATATATGTTTGCTTTGAGTTGTTGCTTAACATCACGTTAGCACGAATTTTCAGACTTTAAAAAATAGCTGTATATAGCCAGATGTCTGTGAAATTGCGGCGTGCGCGGCGGTCTAAATAAGTACAACGTTATTATCTAACGCCAACCTAAAAAACAGCATTAAATCGCAATCTTACTAGATTTCTCTAGATTTCTCGCAGGTTTTTGAGCAAAACCCTGAATCTGCCTAGGATTTACCCTTTTTGCCGGCTTTTTCTTTCGGCTTTTCTTCCTGTTTTTCGGCTTTTGATTCCGATGAAGCCTCAGCCTTCTTAGCGGGTTTCGCTTCGGCGTCTTTCTTCGCTTCAGCCTTGCCTTCGGATTTTTTCTCGGTATCGGCCTTTTTGGCCTTTTCGCCGCCGTGCTCGTGATCGTGATCACAGTCGGCACCGTGCTCGTGGGCAGGTTCCGGCACAAACTTGATGGTTGCTTTCTCGACCAAATACTCAACTACTTTGTTGGTCAGAACTTCTTCCATGATCTGGCGGCGTACTTCCTCATTGCGAGCAACTTGCTCGACCGGCACTTGATAGCGCTGGACTAATTCGGCAATGTACGGCGTCATCTCCTCGTCTTGGACGGTCATTTTTTCTTGTCTGACCACTGCGCCGAGGACCAAGCTGGTCAAAACGCGCTGTTTTGCTTCCTCGAATTTCGAATCTTTCACCGATTGAAATTCATCGGAACGCTCGAATTCTTCAAAAGGCTGACCGGTCTGCTCGAAATAGCGCTTGAGCTGGTGCATGAGCAGGTTTTGCTCCCGCTCGATCATGGTTTCCGGAATATCTACCTTGGATTGAGCAACGACTGCATCGACAACTGCGCGCTGCGAACGCATGTCATTCTCTTGCTTGATTTCCTCACCGATACGCTCTTTGAGGAAATCTTTGAGCTGGTCGAGGTTTTCGTAGCCCACTTCTTTGGCGAGCTCTTCGTTGACATCAGGAATGGTGCGCTCTCTGATTTCTTTGAGCGAAACACTGAATTTGGCATCCTTTCCAGCCAATTCCTTATTTCTGTAGCTGGGCGGGAATTTTGCTTCTACCTCGAAATCGGTATTCGGCATTTTGCCTGCGACCTGCTCGCAAAACCCTTCTAAGAATGCGCCTTCACGCAATTCGAGGAGCAAGCCCTGTGCTTTTCCGCCTTCTACAACTTCGCCGTTTACTTTGCATTCGAAATCCATAAGCACCGTGTCGCCCATTTTGACTTCGCGCGCTGCCACAGGTGCCATTGAAGATTTAGATTCGGCCACGGATTGCAACGCTTTGTCGAGCGCATCTTCCGGCATCACGGCTTCCGGAACTTCGACCGAAACGCCAAGATATTGACCCAACGTCACTTCCGGACGAACTTCGAATTTCGCATTCAGCTTAAGAGGAGAGCCCAGCTCGAAATCGCAATTGTCGATTTCAGGCTCTGTGATAACATCCAGATTTTCGTCCAAAATTGCTCTGGTGAGCAGTTCCGGAACCAGTCTTTCCAATGCTTCGCGCTTGATGTAATCGACACCAAGTGTTTTTTCAATGATATTGCGGGGCGCCTTGCCGCGTCTGAATCCAGGGATATTGATCTTGCCTGAGAGCTGCCTGCAGGCCAGCTCGTAAGCTTTCAACGCTTTTTCGGATTCGAGTTCCAAACCCATACGAACTATGTTTTTGCCTTCCCTGTCTAGGGTGACTTTCATCGCTAATTACCTGTCCTGGTTGTATACAGAATCTGTATATATTGGGTGACGAGGCACGGCCAGCCGGTTTTCAAAACCGAACCGCTCGATTGCAAGGACTCGCACAAGAGCCTTGGAACCGCGTGCAGGCGCTGATTTTATCATGCGCCGGTACCTATTTAACTTTATCTACAGGCTCTCTTTACCTAATGTCTATCGTCGGACTGTTAGCAATCAACATACCAATGACTACTGCCAAGTTGATTGTCATGAAGATTCCGAAGAATGCCGAACCGACGATTAGTTGCCAGGTCAAAAGTGCCTGACGCGGCGTCAGGGTGTTGATGATGCCGAATCGATTGGCCAGATAGAAAACCAGCATAACGCCGACCAGGACGTCGCAGATGAGCACAAACTGCAAGCGCATACCGGCGAACGGTTTGATTACAAGCGAAAGCACAGTCAGGATTGATGCGAGCAAAAGAAAAATGGTCGTGGCGCGGTCGCTGTCTCTGACCTTGACCTCTTCATCGCGCCCGAGACTGTTGATGTAGCGGACGGCGGCAAAACTGCTTTCCCAGCGCGAACGGCGCATGGCTATGCCCGATTTTGGCGCTTCGCCCTTGTCTTTCACATCGTCCGGCAGAGGCAGATTTTTTAATTGCAATGGCGGATTGGCTGAACTGCTTGGAATGCCAGTTCCAGACGCCTTTTCATCCTTGGCGACAAGGTCAGGGTTCTTTTCAGATCCTTTGACTTCAGGCTTTTCGTCCTTTTTGTCTGCCATTGTCTTGTCTTCTCAAATGGATGATTCAAAACCGCAAATGAATTATGCAGCAGCAGAGCCGCCAGCCTGACTAATATAGCAGGAAGCGCCTGCTTAGCCCTTGACTGACCGGTCCTTCGCGGAGCCGATCTGAATGTTGTAAACAAAAAATGGAGCGGGAGACGAGGCTCGAACTCGCGACATCCTCCTTGGCAAGGAGGCATTCTACCACTGAATTACTCCCGCAATTTCAGCGCGGTCTTCATTATATAGCGCGTCCCCTCAAGATTTCAAAATGCAGGTAAACAGATTTTGCCGAATCTATTTTCAGAACCTGCTGTTTGACAATCTACTTAACGCCGAGAGCGGCTCTGGCACTGGGTCTTCCCGACAGGCGTTTTTCTACATCGGAAAGTATACGCACTACTTGATAGGCGTTGTTGGCATCTGTCCTGGGTCTTTCACCTTTGGCGATGCACTCCAAGAAATGTTCGCATTCTACATTGAGCGGTTCGGTGCTCGCATAGCTGGGGTACTCCACAACCGTGCGTCCGTCTCGCGTTTGACTGTGCAATGCCAGCTTATTTTCTGTTTGAGCATCATTCAAAACTGCTGTCTTGAGGCTGCCGTTAACAGTCAGGCGCACTTGCTTCTGGGGATC
>PNKB01000034.1 GCA_013997645.1 Cyanobacteria bacterium PR.3.49 | reverse complement strand
TTTTCATCATCGAGCTCACCCTGGCCCAACGCATAAAGCGCTTAAGCTCGTTTGATTCGATTCATTCGATCACCTTATTTCAGAGTCGACTTTCGGGTCGGCTCTGTTTGTTGGCGGGCATTTTCGAGCGACTCCCACCAGTACGGTCTTTGATCAATGAACCGATATCGGTTCACTGATCAAAACACCACGGGCTCAGAAAACAAAAAATGTCCGGACCACCCCCGCTTGACAGCCGGGCGGATGGACAATAGTTAATGAATTTTCATCAAAGGCTTGTTGGGAGTTGCACCCTCAGCTCTTCAAGTTTTTTAACAGCTGCCTGCCTATGCCGCTGCTATCATTGATGGACAATGCAATTGATGGAAACCCCATCAGGTGCAGTGTTTCCTCCTTACCTAATCCACCACAAACAAGTTCTTCCCTCCCAGATTTCCTCGGGGAGGGAAGTCTTCTTTGTATACATCGAATATCCGGCACGCCTCCGTCCGATATCCGACAAAAGCCGCATTGGCGCGCATTTTATAGGACGGAATACAATGAATTTCAGCGATTTCGAGGGCAGCGGCAGGCAGCAAGCGCCCTGAAAGTCATTTTTGCCCCTGAAAACCCTGATCTTGCGAGTTTAGGCGGCGCGGGTGGTATATCCCCAATGTATAGATAATATTCAGGCCTTTAAAAGTAGATCTATGACAATGACACCAACTACTAACGACCCGCTGATTGGCAAAATACTTGCTGAGCGCTATCGCATCACCGAGCTTGTCGGATCGGGCAGGTTCAGTATCGTCTATAAGGGTCAGCATCTCTTCATGGACCGCGCCGTCGCCATGAAGACGCTTCAGGCAAATCTTGCTGAAGACCAAACAGTAATCAAGCGCTTCGAAAAGGAAGCCGTCGCGCTGAGCAAGCTCAGGCACCCGAACATCGTGTCCGTGTATGACTGCTTTGTCCACACCAATGGGCAGCCGTTCCTAGTTATGGACTTCCTCGACGGTCATACATTAGAGGAGCTTCTGACCGACCGTGGTGCCATTCCACCCAAGCTGATGCGCGCGATTGTTTTCCAGGCGTCGGCAGGTCTTGCGCATGCGCACGGCAGCGGCGTCTTGCACAGAGACATAAAGCCGGACAATATCATTCTTTTGCCGCGCGAAAAGACAGACGAACGCGTGCGTTTGCTCGACTTCGGATTTGCTCTGCTCCAGGGCGATATGGAGAGATTGACTCTATCCGGAACGCTTTGCGGCAGCCCAGCCTATATCAGCCCCGAGCGCTGGAAGGGCAAAGAGCTGGATGCTCGTTCGGATATTTATTCCCTGGCGGTGGTGATGTATCAGGGATTGACCGGTCAATTACCGTTCAAAGCAGCGTCGCTTGAAGAACTTCGCAATATGCACGTCGGGCAAGAACCGCCGCAACTGGGCGATATTCTGCCGGCGCTGAAAGAAGATACCGTCGCTCAAAGCATATTGATCAAAGCAATGGCTAAAGATCCAGACGAGCGATATCAAACTATGAAGGAGTTTCACAATGCAGTGAAGCTGTGGTCTCCCAATAGTGATGATGCAGAGATCGCACAGTGGGCTAAGAATGTCATGCCGAAGCCGGCACCACAGGCAGTGCCTAACGCCGTGCAGGCTCAACCAATTTCATTGCAGCCGCCGCCGGGTGTGACAGCTGCAGGTGGAAGTTTTGCTGCTCCAGGTGCACAAGCGGCTCCCGCGCAAGCAGCGCAGGCGGCTCCAGCGACTCCTGCGCCCGCGGCTCCCGGTGCACCAACAGCGCCCGGACAACAAGTTCCGTTTAACGCCGCACAACCGGTGACCGGTCAGGCACCAGGTCAGCTTGCACAAGCAATGCAAATGGCACAGAGCGCATCAATGAATGCTCAAGATGTGGCAGACTTTGACGATGTCACAACCTTGCCGACCAATCAGGCAACACCTAAGTTTGATGATGTTGCAACTCTGCAAGACAAAGCAGTTGGTCCAACCTTTGATGAAATCGAGACTCTTCAGTCCGCAAAAGCCGGAGACAACGGAGAGGCAAGCTTTGTCGAGCTGCCGGATTCTGAGACGAATCAACCAGCAGCTGGTAATGCCGCAATGCCAAATCAAAATGCTGCACAGCGCACAGTGGAAGTTTCGCTTGAACAAGGCAGTCCGCTGTCACCGGAAGCGATGGCACGCATTCAAATACCCAATCCTCGTGCTTCACTGACAAAGCAGGACGTAGCCTATATCAAGGCTATTGCACAAACGCTCGGAGATAGTTTGGGCGACCAGGCTAAATCGATAGAAATGAGTCCGTCGCTTGAAGGTCTACCGATGCGAGATGAAACCTCAAAATTGAGTTTCAACTCGATGCCAGCTCCGGCCTCTGAATCAAAAGGGCCGGAGGCGGGTCCGAAGATTGTGCCTGTCGTAGATCGGCGTCAGAAGAAGACCGGCGAAGACGGTTTTGCAGACGAAGCAGGCGCAGGCAGCTCGTCCCCTGGCACCGCCGGCAGTGCGCAGCAAAATGTTGCTTCCGAATGGAGTGCAAAACAGGAAGTTGCGCCCTGGGTGAACAATCCTGATGAATTCAAACCAAAACCAGGTTTCGGTGAAACGGCCCCTTCATTTGGCACAGGTCCATCCGGTCCTTCGCCATTCGGCGCTCCGGCGTCTGGTCCTCCTGTTCCTCCAGGATTCGGTGCCCCCGCACCTGGTGCTCCCGGCTCTCCTGCGCTCGGTGCAGCAGGCGCATCGGCAAGTCCATTTATGTCAAATGCAGCGCCACCGAATGCGTTCGGCGCTCCTCCCGGAACACCGCCTGGAACCTCACCCGGAACTCTGCCCGGAGCACCTCCGGTTGCGCCAGCCGCAAAAGATCCGTCCACCATTTCCAGTTCACGTATTTCCCCGATGATGCCTGGCTCTTCGACTTCCGGTGCACATAATGCCGCGCCACCATCTGCGGTTCCGTGGACTAACGCAACTTCATCATCTCCTGTCGATTTCGGCAAAATCTTTGATGACAAATCGCCGCCGGAACCATCGGTGCCGATTCCGCCATCTCCAATTTCAAATTCGTTAGGAACCGAGATTGCTTCACCGACTGCAAGCGCTGCAAATCTTTCCATCGCCGGCGGCAACGATCGCCCAGCGCCACCCAAAGGCGAGAAAAAACGCAATCGCCTGCCTACATTTGTAGATCGCGACGCTCCTCCGGACGCCCAGGAGGAAGCAGCGCCGAAGAAGAGCATGGGCGGCTTGCTTATCGGCGGTGCAGTAGCTGTTTTCATATTCGCAGGCATCGGCATTGCCACCTGGTTGATGACCAATGTCAACCCATCTAATACTGACGCCAACACCAACGCTGCTGTAGTCGCGCCGGTAAAAGGCGGTTCGTCGCAGGACAATCAGCCTGCTGCTTCAGCACCACCGGCTAAAGACACTACTGCAGCGACAAACAATTCCACCGACACTGCGTCCAAGAATGACAGTGCCGGCGAAACAGCGAAAACGCCGGATGAGCCTGTAAAAACAACTGCGGCACCACTGGTGAAACCAGCGGCAAAACCTCCTAAGACTGAAGCACCGAAGACGGCATCAAAACCCTCACCACCTCCGGAAGCTGCCAAAGAGGCGCCGTCCGCACGTGGCTGGTTTGGCATGCCTACCTTCAATCAGCAGAAGGAAGAGGAAAGAGCAGCAGCAAAACCCGCCACGGCTGTGACTGCAGATGCATCCCACGAATCACCGGCAGCAAAACCGAAGAAGAAAAAACCGAAGCGCAAAAAAGCGGCCGTTGCACAACGCAGCAGTGGCAGCAGCAGCTCCGGCGGCTTGTCCGGCGGATATGTTGAAGTGGAAGTCACACCAGGACGACGCGCTTACCGTTCATACTAAAAAGATTTTTCGGCGAAAAATCTTTTTCCTTCTGGCGAACCTTCGGCAGAAGTAGAAGCTGCAACTTTTAGCCTACGTAGTGCCTTCGGCACGCGAAGTTGTTGATTGCCGCGAGCGATTTTTCGACTCCGAAACTTCGTTGAGAATAATCTGCACAAACGGGCTTGCCTTCACGTTCTCCTCGAAGTAGTCAGCAAGACCCAATGCCAATTGGTGCTTCAATGCTTCTTTGGGAATTCTCACGTCGGCAGAAAGTTCTGCCAGAAGTCGCTTGGATTCTTCTTGAACTTTAAGAACAAACTCTTCGGCAGGAACACCTTTGGGCAGAATCAGACCTCGCAAAGATACATCTGGACCTGCCACCAATTTCGACGTCGAATCGACTGACATCGCAACCATGACCAGCCCGTCTTCGGCAATGTGGCGGCGCTGTTCGACGATGGTTTCATCGATTTCAAATGCGCGCGATGAGTCAATGAGAATGACACCGGAATCAACTCTTCCGGATACATGCGCTTTGTCTCTCGTCAATTCCAAAACTTCACCATTCTCCATCACGAATGTGTTTTCCGGCTCGACGTTGCATTCGACCGCCAGCTCTGCGTGCCGCACCAACATTCTGAATTCGCCGTGAATGGGCACGAAGAATTTCGGCTTGCACAAATTGATCATCAATTTCTGCTCTTCGCGGCAAGCGTGCCCGCTCACGTGCACACCGGCAGTGCGCCCGTACACGACGTTTGCACCACGCAAAAACAACGCGTTGATCGTATTGGCGACCGAACGCTCGTTACCGGGAATGGGAGTGGCAGAAATCACCACTGTGTCGCCTGGAATAATCTTGATTTGCTTGTGTTCGTTATTGGCAATGCGGCTGAGCGCGGAAAGCGGCTCGCCCTGACTGCCGGTGGTGAGAATCACGACCTGGTCGAGCGGCAACTGCTTTAGCTGATCGACAGGAACCAGCAATCCATCAGGAAAAGTCATGTACCCGAGTTCGCGCGCAATACCTGCGAGGTTGAGCATGGAGCGCCCGAGAATCGCGACCTTGCGTTCGTACTTGATCGCCGCCTGCAAAACTTGCCGAATACGGTGCACGTTGCTGGCGAAAGTGGTGACGATAATGCGATGCGGTGCGGTGGAGAAAACTTCGTTTATTTTCGCCCACACAGTTCGCTCCGATGGGCTGTATCCATCGCGCTCGGTATTGGTGCTGTCGCTCAGAAGACAGAGCACGCCTTCATCTCCGGCGCGCGAAAGGCTGGCGATATCGAATTGTTCGCCGTCGACAGGCGTAAAATCGAATTTGAAATCGCCGGTATGCACGAGTGTGCCGATTGGTGTTCTGATGATCAAACTAAACGCATCGGCAATCGAGTGCGTGCAGCGTATAAACTCGACCTGGAAGCAACCGATTTTCACTTGCTGGCGCGGCTTGACTTTGCGCAGCACGGTCGATTCTTCCAGCCCATTTTCTTTCAATTTGCCCTCAAGCAAACCGAGCGCCAGAGCCGGTCCGTAGATAACGGGAATAGTGACGTCTCTCAGAATAAATGGAATACCGCCGATGTGATCCTCGTGACCGTGCGTAATGGCAAGTCCGCGAATCTTGTCCTGGTTCTCGCGCAAAAAAGTGATGTCCGGCAAAACCAGGTCGACACCCAACTGTTCTTCAGACGGAAAAGCCAACCCGGCATCGACGAGCATGATGTCGTTGCCGCACATAATCGCCATGGTGTTTTTTCCAATCTCGCCAAGACCGCCCAGAGGGATGATCTTCACAGTGTTGGAGCTGCTGTCCAGCTTCGACCTGCTAGCCTTCGGCGCTTCGTTCTCTTCTGTCGGTTTGCCGGACTTCGTCATTGGGTTTTACCTTTTGAGAAACGATTGGAGTAACTGTGAGACTAGACTGCGGATGTGAGACTAGACTGCGGATGTGAGACTAGACAGCTGAAGCGGATGGTGCAACTTGCTGAAGAACTTGATCAAGCGCGGCTTTTTGCTGCGCATCGAGCGGGACCAGAGGCAGGCGCAAGTTCTCTTTGCACAAACCCGTTTTGCTGAGTGCGTACTTGGTGCAGGTCGGATTTGGTGCAGCAAACAACGCCTTGAAAATCGGCAGATATTTGTAGTGCAATTCGCGCGCTTTGTCCGTCTTGCCGTCGAAGAACGCATCGCACATTTCTTTGATTTGCGAACCGACGATGTGGCTGGCAACGCTCACTACTCCTGCCGCGCCGACGGACAAGAACGGCAAGGTCAAATAGTCGTCGCCTGAGTAAATTCGAAAATCCTTTCGCGCGACTCCTGCAATTTCGCCGGTTTGGTCGACACTGCCGGTGGAGTCTTTGAGCGCATGGACATTCTTGTGCTTTTCCGCCAGCTTAATCATTGTCTCGCTGGTTATATTGATACCGGTGCGACCGGGAATGTTGTACACAATTATCGGCAAGCTGGTGCTATTCGCCACTTCGCCGAAGTGAGCAAGCAGTCCAGCCTGGCTCGGTTTGTTGTAATACGGTGCCACAACAAGCAAGCCGTGAGCACCGAGCTTCTCCGCTTCTTTCGATGCTTCCACCGATTTGCGCGTGTCATTGTATCCGGTGCCCATGATCACTTTGGCGCGATTGCCCGCTGTTTCCAAAACACTCTTGAGCAACTCTTTTTTTTCTGTTGAATCGAGAGTCGGGCTTTCGCCGGTGGTGCCGGATACGACAATCGCGCTGGTGCCATTCTGAATGAGGTGATTGACCAGCTTTTCCACTGCTTTGAAATCAACCTTATCGGCATCATCAAAGGGAGTAATCATCGCGGTGATGACTCTGCCGAACAGCGGTGCGTCTGTGCCTATCACTTCTTTCTCCTCCTAGCTGGCTACCGGTTGTTTCAAGAGTTTGTGCTCAACCAGATACTCGGCGATGCGCACTGCATTCAGTGCGGCACCGATTCTCAGGTTGTCTGCCACCACCCAGAGATTGAGACCATTTTCCGACGACGTATCGCGACGAATGCGACCGACATAGACGGGGTCTTGTCCGGCCGCTTCGAGCGGCGTCGGGTAAATGCCCTTCTCCGGAGTATCCCAAACTTCAATAATCGGATCGTTGGCGAGCGCCTCGCGCGCTTGCGCCGGGCTGACCGGACGCTCCAGATCGACAGTCACGGCTTCGCTGTGGCTGATCACCACAGGCACACGCACCGCAGTGCAGGTCACAGCAAGATTGGGCAATTCGAGAATCTTCTGAGTTTCTTGCACAACCTTCATTTCTTCCTTGGTGTATCCATTTTCAAGGAAGCTGTCGATGTGCGGTATCAGGTTGAAGGCAATTTGCTTTTGCAGAACTTGCGGTGCATATTCTTGATCGTTCAAGATCGCTTTAGTCTGCAGCTCCAGCTCTTCCATCGCTTCTTTGCCAGCGCCGCTGACGGACTGGTAGGTGGAAACAATTACGCGCTTGAGTCCGCCCAGTTGGTGCAACACTTTGAGAACCGGCATCAATTGAGCAGTAGAGCAATTGGGATTGGCGATAATGCCTTTGTGATCCTTGATTGCATGACCGTTGACTTCTGGCACCACCAGCGGTACATCCTTGTCCATACGGTAGGCGCTTGTATTGTCGATGACGATACATCCGGCTTGCACTGCCAGTGGTGCAAACTCCTTGCTCCTGTCCGCGCCGGCGGAAGCAAGGACGATGTCGATGCCTTTGAAAGCTTCGGCAGAAGGCTCTTGCACCGGATATTTTTTGCCGCAAAATTCGATGGTCTGATCTTTGGAGCGGGCGCTGGCAAGAAGTTTGAGCTCGCCGACTGGAAATTTGCGTTGTTCCAAAACCTTGAGCAGTTCCGTGCCGACTCGGCCGGTAGCTCCTAGAATCGCAACGTTCACTGGTCGCTTCGAATTGCCTGCCATCTCTCCTCTATCCTCCGTCATGTGGTTCGTCGAACCGCTTGTGTGGCTCTTGGAGCCGTGTTTCCTGCGCGACTGGCGCGCCCATCGCTAGTTTATGCTTCCGCAAACAAAATCTGATCCAGTCCAACTGCAAGTTTCTTCAGTCCCATCACATGATTGAGCGCCATACGCTCGCCTTCGATGAAACATTTGGTGTTGAAACTGTCATGGCGGATGGCGAGAAGTTCGCCTTCCGAGCCGAACAAAACCTCCTGGTGCGAGATCATTCCCGGCAGACGCAGCGAATGAACACGCACTCCGCTGGCATGAACCGCGCCTCGGGCACCGGGCATCAGCTCCTTCTCCTCAACGCGCTTGGCGTTGTAATGGCTGCGGCTGTCCGCGAGTTTGTTGGCCGTGTGCGTCGCAGTGCCGGATGGGGCGTCAATCTTCTGCGTGTGATGCATCTCGACAATTTCTACATTGGGGATGAAACGCCCAGCCTGACGGGCAAATTCCATCATGAGCACGGCGCCGACGGAAAAATTCGGCACAACCATAGCTCCAATATTGTTCTTCTCAGCCAGAATACCCAGCTCCTTGAGATGCGATTGGCTCAGTCCGGATGTACCGATGACTGGACGGATGCCTTTGCCTATGGCGGACGTAGCCGTCTTCCATGCAGCCTCCGCCAGGGTGAAGTCGAGAATGACATCAGGCGAAGAGGCGGCGACACACTCGATAAATCCGCTGCTGACAAGTATACCAGCCCGTTGCCCACCCGGAACCTCGCAGACCTGCCCTATGTCAAGTCCGACATATTCGGCGTTTTCGCGCCCCCAGCCGCCCACGATTTTGATGACCGGGTCATTGGAAAACGCCTGCACAAAGGCTTTTCCCATACGCCCGTTGATACCGGCGACTGCCACCTTGATGGTTTTCGAAGCTTCTGAAGCCGTCATGGACAAGCCTTTCAGGAAGGAGTTTAACTGGAAATAAGGGGTATTTTACCTGGCCGGAGCCGCCAAAATACCCCTTATAAAGAAAAGAGCCCGGATGCCCGAGCCCTTTGTTACTTATCTAGCGGCGACCGCCTGAATGGTCTTTCCCGTGGAGCCGAAGCCGCCCTCACCGCGTTCGAGACTTTCGGCGAGCTCGTCGACTTCGACGATATCGACGCGCGGAACAGGCGTGATGAGCAATTGTGCGATTTTCTCGCCGGGCTGGAATGTGTAAGGCGCTTCACCATGATTGATGATGAGCACGCAGACTTCACCGCGATAATCCGAGTCGATGGTTCCTACGCAGTTGGTCAAGCTGATACCGGCTTTGTGAGCCAATCCGGAGCGGGGCCGCACTTGCCCTTCGTAACCCACGGGGATTTCGACTTGAATGCCGGTGGGAATTTGAGCGCGCTTGTTGGGCTCGACAGTGACCGGCTCCGCAATGGCAGCAGTCAAATCCATGCCGGCAGAACCGCTTGTCGCGTACGTCGGCAACGCTTTGCAGTGCGGCAATCTTTTCACTTTCAAAGTCACGCTCATACAATTCACCTCTAAAATATATCGCCCAGATACGCGCGGTAACTGAGGTTTAGGATACTGCACTTAGGTTTGTGCACAGAGAAAAATACCTTGAATTAGAAGGTGATTCATGAGACAGCGTGCGAGATCTGAATGCAGCGAGAGCCCGCTGAATTTCCTTGACACGGATCGGATCCCAACATATAGTTGATCTATACAAAGATCGGAAATAAAGATGCCTTGATGGCATAAAGAATAAATATGTTTGGATTTCGCATCCGTATTATTGATTTTAACTAAGTCTTTGATTGACAGCCGCTTTCGGCACATCGAATTTACAGACTGACGAATATTTAGACTGACAAATATACGAACCTACGAAAGTACAACCTGAGAAATGTTCGAACATTCTCAAGTTGGTAAATAGGTCTGTTCGATTATTCGACAAGATCTGATGCGGCCGGAGAATATGTCAATCATATATTGACGCGTTTTGATGCGCATTGACGCGCAGATGTGTGGCGCCACCATATTTGGTGTCACAGTCTTGGTGTCACAGTCTTGGTGTCACAGTCTTGGTGTCACAGTCTTGGTGTCACAGTCTTGGTGTAACAGATTTGGCATCGTAGATTTCGTGCGCAAATTAGCTCGGCGCGCTTCTGAATCCGTAGAACAAAAGAAGCATCGGAGTTGCAAGTTCGATGCTTCGCTAAATTTTTGAACTTACTAGGTGTTCCGGAGACATGGGTTACATTCATGCCGAAGTCAGAGGCTACACGAAAAACTACGCAAACAAAAACACCGCTTGGATTGCTCCGCTGCGGTGTTTAAGCTACTGCCTGACTGCCCATTGCTGTGGGCTCAGTATTTCCTCGAGATTCAGTCAGTCCTTCACTCGGGGCGAACCACCTACTGTCGTTTCCGGTCGGCGCCGACCTGCTGTTTCCGTAGTGTCCCTCGGCTCAAAGCGGTTACTTCGCTTAACCGCTCACCGTTTACTCTTTCAATATACCAACCGTATCCAACCGTGTGAAGTACCCCGTTTTTCTTTTAATCATGCGGTTTTTCGAAAGCGCAGCGCTGGACCAGTGTTGAAAATTTGCGATCTTGCGATCGCTTCGATCATTTGAACAACCGATGAAAACTGGCATGATATGCGAATCTAGCGATCACATATACATTACAGATAAAATACATACGCCATAAAGCATCCCACGCATAACCACGCGGGATGCTGATGGCAAGCCGAAACACACGCACTTGACTAGGAAGTGCGCTCGGCCTATTCAAGTGCTGGAGTTGCACACTGGCTCCGAAAACACTGATGTTATCAGGGTCTCTAGAAGCCCCTTGGGACACGCAAGACAAGAAAGCAATACATGCAATATCAATCGCATATACAACTATCTCAATCCGCTTTTGCTGTGTTGTGCTGACGAAATCACCGGCGAACCGGTTACAAGCTCCGATGCAACGCCTCGACGCTACATCAGCTTCCTCGTCCCATCAGCAGGCCATTCGCAAGTCCGGCTCCAGCTTTCTGGATTGAAGGCGGTCGGGTACCACTTGCAGTTGCTCGCAGTAAAGCCAACCTTATTATGCTCAAACTTCATACCCGGTTGCCAAGAGATCTAAGCGTAGTGTGGACGACAAAATCCCAGTCCTTTTAGAAAAGTCCAAGCTCGAACAACAGGCCCAGCCGTCCAGACGGGCTGTTACAAACTGCCGCCCGCTATTTCTCTAGCGGCGGACATACATATATAATGAATAGCCTGCGCCGACGTAGCTCAGGGGTAGAGCAACGGTTTCGTAAACCGTAGGTCGCGGGTTCAAATCCCGCTGTCGGCTAAGCTTTTCGGGACTTTTTGATTTTCCTCCGGGCCACTTTGGGCCCCTCAGAAGTCAAAGGGTGTCAATTGATATCTAGTCAAAGCAACCTACTGGTGCTCGCTGCTCGCCCAAGGTTGTTTGATGATGTTTAAGCTGGAATATGCTTTAACCATATTCCGAATTGGTATTCAGCACCGTATTTGGTGCTAAGTTTTTTATTCCCCAAAGCGCGCTGCTGTCCCGTAATGAACGGCTCAAATTCCTTACCACAAATTCTATTTCGCGATTTTGAAAAGCCCTGTCTTGACGCCTTTCCTATATCTTTCCCAGGAGACATGTTCATATTGGTTTGGTCCATTCTTTTTGAATAGCTCGTTTACTCTAAAAGTGCAAACTCTATAAAGGTGCCCGGACACAAGAGGATCCGGTCCAGAAATCTGTTTGAAGCTTGGCGGACATAAACCATAAGTTAGTCTCAAGAGATGACCTTTGTATGGAGACTCTTCACGTAACAACCACAATTTCCGTCCGTCTTTTTGAGGCATTGATGGATCAAATTCATAAATGGCAATGCTGACAAACGGGTGCGCTTGGTTGTCGCTTTGCCTAAAAGTAAACACAGGTCGATCATCAGGAGCGGCATCGACAGAGAAGTAACACTTAGAGAATCGTTCGCCCATAATCGGCGCCAGCATGAAGTAAACCACCCAATGTGGCCACAGACAGCAAATGCAGATGAACGTGCTCACTGCCAAAGTAACGACAAGAATTTTTTTCCTTCGCCGCAGTATTGGCAGTGCCTCGTGTGTCTCTGGCATTTTATTGCGCTCAGAAAGTCCCATGATTGATTTTATGTTTCTCTTTCCTAGCCGGTCAGTCGGTAAAGAAGCTTCTGCCCATCAAATTCAACGTTCAAATGGGACGGAGACTCATAGCCGGTGCTCCGAGGATCTTCAATCGGTGCTTTCTCCAAAAACCATTCCCGTAGGCGCTCAAAGCCCTCTTTGTGTAAGAGTTCTTTGATCCTTTCTTCTTTATCGTTACGTACAGGAAAGACCCAAATTGTCCACTCGCCTCGGAAATAGTGTGCGGAAAAAACATCGGTATCAGCATCCTTTCGGCTGACCTTCATTCCGCGGCCTTTTCCAGATTTGCGTCCGAAGGTCTTGTCGGAACGCCAAGCGAAAAAACTAATCGCTATCGATGCCTGCGGAATGTCGCGCAAGACTTCCTCCAGTACGTGTTTGGTAAATGGAAAAACTGCAAATTCAGGCAATTTTGACCTATGAAATGAGGTCACGAACTCAGGCATGGCATATTCCAACTATCGGTGTCTGATACTCCTGATTATGCTGCCCTCTCGCCTTCATCATCGATGAACTCTGTTAACATCTTCAGTCACGGTGTAGCCCAGTTTCGCCGCCTCGTCAAATAGCAACCTTGCTTTTTTGAGATCCTTCGGTACGCCATATCCATCTCTGTATCTTTCCGCCAAATTGAATTTAGCTGTAGGACAGCCATTTCTCTCAGCCTTAAGCTCCCACTCCAGTGCTTTCTTATCATCAATTTTGACGCCTACGCCGTGAAAATACATCATCGCGAGATCGTTCATGGCATGGGCGCTGCCGTCTGCGGCCGCTTGGGTGAACCAAAGGTGAGCCTTGCCATAATCTTTGGGTATTCCTAGTCCTCGCAAATAGGTTCTTCCGATCTCATATTCTCCTCCCGAACAGCCATGAGACTTGGCGGATTTCATCAAAGCCGCCGCGCTTTGTTGATTTTTCGAGACGCCCATACCGTTTTCATACATATGCGCGAGTAAGCATTCCGCATTTCCGATACCGCTTTTAGCGCTTGACTGAAAATATTTGAACGCGCGCGAAAAATCCTGTTTAGTATTGGTGCCGCGCATGCAGTGGAGCCCCATAGAAAATTGTGCATCTGGATTGCCCAGACCAGCCGCTCGCTCTCGGTAAGACATTGCTAGCTTGTGATTTTGTGGAACACCCAATCCCGAGTCCAGAAGCCAGGCCAAGTCGTCCATCGCTCCAGGTTGTCCAGCCGCTACTGCTTTTTCGATCCATGCTCTCGCCTTACTGTAATCCAGTGGCACACCTCTTCCATTCATATAGCAGTTACCTAGAATCCTTGCTGCTCTGGCATTTCCGCCACCCGCCAGTCGCAAAAGTATTTGCTCCGCTTCAGCGTAACGCTTGGCTTCAAAGGCCACTTCTGCTTTTCTGAGTTCTCCAACTTCACGGGCAAGAGAAGGCGGGGTGCAGAGCACTAGGACCAACACAAGCGAAAGCGTTAAATGATTTGCGATGGAGTCAATAACCACAATTGTGCTTCTCAGAGGTTTCTTCTTCTCAATATATAGTAGCTGGACGTTTGTTCTTCTCTCCATTTCCTGTATCAACGCGCCTACGACGCTTTTAAGGGGTTCTAAATAATTCAACGGGGTGCCCAAAATGAATTCTCTAGAACCGGTGCCAGCTTAAAGGCATTCCCCTCAGAAATCGTGTCAGAAATCAGCATCACGAGCCACCTTTGAACCCCAATAATGTATTCTCGCAGGTGCCATTCGACCTCTTTTTGCGCGCCTTGGCGGTTCCCGATATGTCCTGTTGACGAAGATGAGTCAATATGGATGGCTATTAACGAATGCCCGGTTCAATAACGAGTCTCAATTTTGCTGAAATCAACCGACCCTTGCTCTGCTGACACGCTTGTAGAATGTTTATATAAAATAGCTGCGAAATAATTGGGGACTTTGGAAGGGACTACGATTGGCAAAATACATGAATGAATATGGCATTGAAATGCCAGATGATATGTCGGGCGTAATCCTAGAAGCGTACTGGAAAAAAATTCACGGGCAGCCATGTTCGTTAAAGAAACGCGCACCCCTAATGCATTGATTCGCATTTGATCCGTTTGTACAACCGTTCGCAGGCTTGCCGCAAGCGCTCCTTATAGAATTTACCACTTACGCTCACTACCGTCGGCTCTTCGTTGCCGCAGTAATCGATGCGAAAAGACGCAGTGCCTCTGACATCGAGGTTGACGCGCTGGAGTTCCAAAAACTGCTCACAACTTTCCGCCACCCAATGCCATGGATTGGTTATACCGCCCTGCCACTATCAGGTGGTAGAGGAGAGATCGGGCAGGCTTTAGCATCACAGTAATCGAGTTGCCGCACTGTCTCGAGCTTCTACACAGTTTCTACTGAGAGGTGGTCGCATGGAAAACTTTTCGCTCGCCGAGTCTCGCACTGACAGCAACGTCGCTCTTGTTTCTGCACGCCTGCATGAAGAAGTGCAATTTACGGCTTTTAATACATTCCAACCATCTACAGACAATCTCGCAAAATATCCACTTTTACCGCAGATCGAACTGGTTTCCTCCGCAAACGAACATTCCTACCAGGAAGCACAGCGCATCGATCTCCAGACTGCAATCGACGGGAAGTTTGTTGCTGAAAATGGCGCCCTGGTGGAGATGCATAAAGACCACTCGATGTTCATGAGCGTCCCGGGTGTCGGAACCGCATTATTTGCTACGGACGGCAAAATCACAATTAAAGAAGAAGGCAAGCCCGAAAGAGTGATTTCTCCCACCCGCGCGGACAATTTTCGGGGTCACGTGATTTATCGATATCCGGAAAACTCAGGAGTTTCATTCGGAGCTTTCACTGTTCTTCCTGGCAGCGGAGGAGCATCCTTTACCGCAGATGGATTCAAGTACTCCTTTGCAATTACAAGAGACAGGCAGGCACCAGCGGGGACCTACACAGGAACATTTTCGGCTGCACCCACGAACTAAAATAGCCGCGAGCAACCATCGCACAACAACTAAGAGGATATAATCAGGGCTTTTGGCGCTCTCATTATTGCGGACACATCGTGAATATTCGCCTGACAATTTTCCAAAAAGGGATGCTGCTGACTCTGGTGCCAGCGACAATTTCTTGTGCACTGCTTCTCTTCTTCAATCTTATGCTTGACGCAGCAGAGCAAGACGCAAAGCGCTTTGAGCATTCTCGTAATGTCTACGAGCTTGTCTGCGACATATCGGCAAATGTGATGAAGATAGCGCTCAAGCTCGAACAAGAAGACTTGAAGCGGACTCGTGTGGACTTGCGCGGATATCTGAATAAATCACACCAGGTCGGTGCGGAGATTCGCCAGCTCAAGGACCTGGTGAAAGGAAACGAGCGACAAGAGCGTGTCGTAACCGACGTGGAGAAAACATACGCTCAGATTAACGAAACTTTTGAGCGTACCTTTGATGCTTACAGGCGGCGCGACATCACCGCTTTGTTCGATGCAGCAAAGACATTCGACACAGGGATACGAAAAACATTTTTCACTCTCGGCTTCGACTCGATCATGTCAATTGCTGAAGTAGAGCATGATTTAGCAGACAAGAGTCGCGAGCTTGCAGCATCTCAACGGCAGCAAATCAAAGGGCTTTTGTGGCTGGTGCTCTTATTCATACTTTGCACGACGGCCGCTTCGACCGCTTATGTTGTCGTGTACATCGTAAGACGATTGAATACCTTGCAAGAAAACACTTTTCTCTTAGCTGCAGACAAACCACTCAAGCCGCAATTGAGTGGAGATGACGAATTTGCCAGAGTTGACAAATCATTTCATTTTATGGCCGAATGCCTGGCAGAAACCAGAGAAAAGGAGCGCGAGGTTGAGAGAATGCGCCAGGAAATTGTGAGAATGGTCACTCACGATATTCGCAGCCCGTTGAATACGATTCAAGCATTTTTCGAGTTTCTCGATGCCGGAGTTGCCGGAGAATTGAACGACCGAGGGCAGCGCATGATGAAAAACGCCGAAATAAGCTCCAATCGTATTCTTGCGCTCATCAACGACTTCCTCGATGCGGAAAAACTTGAAGCCGGCATGATGGAATTGCAAGTCGAAAAAGTCGCACTCCAAACAATCATTGATGAATCCGTCGCCTCCGTTCTTGCTTGGGCTGAGAAAAACGAACTGACAATCGAATCAAAACCAGTCGATATTGAAATTTTGGCGGACAAAGACAGACTGGTTCAGGTTTTTGTCAACCTGCTCTCGAATGCAATTAAATTCTCTCCAAAGGGCGGAACTATTTTTATAAAATCGGCCGCAGTCGAGCAGTTTGCAGAGATTCGTATTGTCGATCAAGGCAAAGGCATTCCTGAAGAAAAGCGTTCCCAAATATTTGAAAAATTCGCTCAGGCCTCTGCGGCAGATGCCATGATAGGAACAGGTTTGGGGCTGAACATTTGTCGCTCGATTGTGAATTTGCACGGCGGCAGCATCGGTGTAGATTCACAAGAAGGGGTCGGCAGCGAGTTTTGGGTCAGCATAAAACTTGCTCCGGTCGGTTAGACGATGCGCTTATCATTAATTGCTATAATTTCTGCAACCTTAAGTAGGGCAGGATTTTGGCAAAGATTTTGGTTGTTGATGACGATAGCAAATTGAGCGATTCGGTGCGCGAATGGCTCACGCTGGAGCAGCACACTGTTGAGCTCGCGGCATCAGCCGAAGAAGCCGAAGATTATCTGGCGGTTTCCAAATACGATGTAATACTGCTCGACTGGTCGATGCCTGGTAAAACTGGAATTGAATTGTGCAAGGATTTGCGCAACAGGAAAGTAAAAACGCCGATTATCATGCTCACGGGCAACAGTGCCATAGAGCAACGAGAGCAAGGTCTTGATACCGGCGCAGATGATTATCTGACCAAACCTTTCAATCTCCGAGAGCTATCGGCGCGAGTTCGAGCAATCTTGAGAAGAGCAACTGACCAGGTCTCAAACACGCTCGAACACGGTGGCATGTCGCTGGACACGCAAGCGCGTCGTTGCTACATCAATGAAAAAGAAGTGATCTTGCAGCCAAAGGAATTTGCAGTTCTTGAATTTCTAATGCGCCACAAGACTGAAGTTTTTAGCAACGACGCCCTCATTGAAAGAGTTTGGAAAGCAGACACAACCGCCACGGAAGACGCAATCAGAACATGCATGATGAGACTGAGAAAAAAACTTGCAGATGCAGATCCGGGCATCGAATGGATTGAAACTGTTCCCAGAGTCGGCTATAGATTTAAAACATAGGCTGAAATTTTACATACCAAGTTTCGCACCCAATCGTTCTAAAAAACCCATTCGCTCCGCCAGACCAAGCCGCTCTTGTTGCTGTTGAGTGAGGACCTGGTCAGCATTTAACTGACTCCCGAACAGAACCCCGTCCAGGTAATTATGACGCTGATACTGCGGCAGAGCAGCAATATTTTCTTGCAAAGCTTTCAGACTCAGACTTCCGTTCGAAAATTTCAAACCGTCATTGAAAGTCCTCATGACCATGTCTGTATCGCTCAGGGGTTCGCTTCTCAAAGCATTGGAAAATGCCTCTAGAGAAACAACGATTGGCTTATCTCCGCTCAGTGGATTGCGAACGAGAACAGTGTTGGTATCTTCGTCAAAATTTTCAATCAACACTACATGCCTTGAAATGTTTTGCTCTGCAGCACCGCGCGCATTTTCTTCACCTATGACGGCAGTCACGATAGGATCAAGTGCGCTTATTGACGCCAACTGCGGAAAAGAGCCGTCACTCTTCAGTTGTGAAAACCGCTCTCCCAGTTCGTCTGCATTGTAAGCATCTAAATAGGTAGTCAAAAAATCACTGCCAACAACCGAATTGTCGCCCGTCAATCTCGCATATGTATTTGCAAGCATCGACTCGTCGAGTATGGTCGGCAATCCAAGTGGATAAACGTTAGTCGCAGGGTCACCGATTGGTGTAATGCGCTCTCCTGTGGACTTTACGGTGGGCTCAACCAGCGAATACTGCAGTTGCTTATACTGAAGAAATGAATTTATGATCGCAGTTTGAAGTATTTGCTCCGAACGGTCGCGACCGCTGACATTCTCTAAGCCTGGAATTTGTGGTTGAAAATCTGAGCGAATCGAATTTTGATCGAGAGCGACAACAGAGCCATCGACTGCCGTAAACGCACTATATAATGCTGCTTGAGTAATTATTTGAGCGGCTTTATCCGGATGCGCAGACCAGATTTTTCCTTGCATCGAAGCAGGCACACACATATTGTAGGCACCCTGATTTACATTCATCGGACTGGCAGCATGACGCATCATTTCTTGAGCCAGACCAATGCGCTGCTCATTCGTCAACGCGCCATCAGTCGACGCAAGAAGAGTTGATATACTTCTGTATGTCGCATCAACTGAAGCTTTGCTTTCCTCACTCATTCCCATCCGCTCTTCGAAGACACTCATATTGCTGGCGAATTCGGGTCCCAAGCCGAAGGCAACAATCTGGTTTTCCAAGGTTGAAGTTGAGTCGGATTCTTCCCATGCGCGGTCTCCATAGAGATCACCAGAGGTTCCGAAATCCAGCTGATCATTTCTATTGGACGACATTTCTTTTGTCGAATTCGGATTCGGCAAAACAATTTGCCTGTCCGCATTTACAACATCCAAAAGACGATTAGATACTTGATTATCTTCTGTTCTTACTGCGCGTGGCTGAAAAGACTCAATCGGATGTGTCATTGCAAAAAACCTCAAAGGGTAGAAACAGCCAACAAGACTCGATTGCCACACTATGATAGTCAGGACTAACCAAACTATAACTTCCCTGAAAAAAGCGCCGGCAGCACCGTGGACCGCACCAAAGTCCGCGGCTAATAAAAGGATTGAACGAATGCCATGGTTTGGTTATGGCTCGCCGCTATTGTGCAAATGTGACAGCCGAATGCGATTGGCGCTGGCTGCGAACCTGACCCAAGAGGCACGATAATCATGGCAAACTCACTAGAGCAAACCGCTGACGTTATAGTAAAACCAAGTGCGCAAGAAATACACCAGGGGCTTCATGCGATTTACGGTGAAATGAAAAAGTGGCTTACGGAACAACCCAGGTGCAAAAACGCAGATTTACCTTGTGTTGAATTGACCGATGGCGACGAAGTTGTCAAAGACGGGCAATCGCCAGGCACAGGTATTTTGAAAAACGACGGCTTGGTCGTAAAAACAAAAAATGAAGGCGAACGTGGTGAGCCCAAAAATAACCAGAAAATAGATAATGAGGAAGACGTGCCGATTCCACATGCACAACGCATTGAAAGATAATATTGAATGAGACTGACACCGACAAGAGCGGTCAGTTTCACATAGCGACCAAGTTTCCCAGCTCGGTTTGCACCCAAGGCAGAATGATCGAAGTGCGCGCTTCGGTCATTCTGTCTTTGAGGCTTTGTGAATTTCTGCACTTAACTGATCAATTTTGCCGCTTTTAGACGGTAAACATTGAGTTGATCATATTGAAGACGTTTTCGTATTCGTCCGTTTGAATACTCTGCCGAAATCCTTTTACGCGTTCAACCAAAACTTCACTATTAGGTGTGTTCTTTGCCTTAAGCAATTCAATTACTTCGTCGACATACTCTTGAAGCGGCATTGCTCGAGGATCTTCTTTCTGCGCTTGCCCGCCAATCTCGGTCTGTACATATGGTGGAGCAAGCTCAAGAATTTCTACAGACCCTTCTAATTGCGAACGCAAAGACTGCAGCCACGAGTGCAGAAAAGCTTTGGTAGCGCTGTAGGTCGGTGCCGCCGCAAGAGGAACAAACGCCAAACCGGAGGTAGTCGTGATCAAAGTGGCATTCTTCTGTTTCTTCAAAAGAGGAAGTAGTTCTGCCGTTAACTGGATAACGCTCGAAACATTGGTTTGAATAATGTCGTTTACGACTTGAATATCAACCTCTCCTTTTTTCCAATTCTCCATCTTTGAAATGCCAGCGTTGTTAATCAGAACATTTAAGTCCGGATATTTTTCAGCAACGGCTTCTGCAAATCGCGAAATGGCTTTTGCATCCTGAAGATCGAGCCGCAAACCCTCCATGCCTGGATGAGATGCAGTTAGCTCGTCGATAAGCGCTTGCCGACGTCCGGCAATAATTACTTTGTTGCCCAGCTTGTGAAAAGATTCCGCAAGCCCACGCCCGATTCCGCTGGTTCCACCAGTGATGAGTATGGTATTGCCCTTAATTTCCATCATTGAACTCCTTGCAAACTTTCAACTTACAACTTTTGTTATTTGTAAGCATAACACGGACACCTTACAAATTCCAGGTTTTGTAAGATAAAATGGCTGTGATATGCCAAAGACTGGACTGACCCAGGACCAAATACGCCAACGCGCTATCGAGCACACAATTGCTCGCATGCGCAAATTTGGCTATGAGAAGGTTCGCCTGAGCGACATAGCAAAAGATATGGGTATTACTCACGCAGCTCTTTACAGTCATTTTGCCGACAAAGCCGCTCTTTTCGACGCCGTCAGCGAACGATTTATATGCGATTTGGACAGCAAGCTCGAACAGGTTTGCAATGACAAATCAATAAAAAGTTCGCTAGACCGAATTACAAAGTGGTTTCTCATACTTCACAGAGCGAAGAAAGAGAAAGTGAACAACGATCCTGAGATTTATCGCGCCTTTAATTACTCAGCTCAAATCGAAAAGGATTTTGTGAAGTGTCATCTCGCTTTGATGCATGAACATTTGAATAGCATGGTTAAACGCGCTATTGATGATGGTCAAATCAAGGGAGATCCAGCGAACATTTCAATTTTATTGTTAACCTCGACTATCGACTTCCATCATCCAGTAATGGTGGCAGAGAGAGCCGACGAAAAGCGCGAGCAGCTCTTAGCGCAGATACTCACTACTTTATACAAAGGCTTGAAATAGGCTATACGCAGAATTGATGCCATGTCTAACAAACGAACCAATCTTACTTGGTTCGTTTGTTTACAGCCGCGAATCCAAGAGGGTATGCAAATTGCACCTTGGTGGTGGAGGGTGGGGACTTTGGCAAGGCAGCACAATTTTGCCCAGAAGGCGGCTAGCTAGCGGCAACTTGAGATAACGCGAGGACCAAACTTCTTCGTGATCACACCACTGAATTTGAGACTGTTACTGAGTTTAGGCATATATTGATTGTCCGAGGCCACTACCAACCTAAAAATGCTGAAAGTCACAAAATTACTACTAGCTTGCTGCGCTCTGACAATTGCCGCCGCGTGGCTCAGCATCAGCGTTTACCATATGTATTGGGGCTTTGTATATGAGCTGTCCCGCGATTCATCAAGAGCGCTGCACAGCTTGTGGGAAATTCTGGACATAGTACGAAATCCAGGCTGGTTCTGGCGCTGTTACACCCATCAAAGCTTCCTCATGGGCTTCGTAAACCTATCAATTCTTTGCTTATCTGGACTCTTGTATTGGGTTCACAGAAAAAAAGGTAAGTCTAGTACGCATTCTTTTGGCGAGGATTTATACAGAGACATCTGCCATGAGTGCCCACATGTTCGGTGGATTTGCTCGATAGCTCTTATCCTAATAAATTGCATTTTTATCACAGGATTGCTCGAATGTATTGGCATGATTAAGCATTATGGTCTGAGAGATCTTGCATACATCTCAGACGGGCTTGGGCACTACGAATTAGGAGAAATACTCTACAGTTTCACACGAGACACGCGTGGCACTACCCTTGCTTCAACGTGTGGATGGGATGGACACGATTCAGATCTTTTGGAAGTACGAAGCGAGCGCCTGAATCGAATGGTTGAGACAATCTATGGTCCTCAAAGCCTTGAAATGGCAAATCGCCTTAGTACTCTTGCTGGTCACTTGAATAATTATCCACTGGAGGACTATGCAGGAGCCGTGATTGCTAGAAAAAGAGCGATGGCAATTTTCAAAACGATCGGAAAGCAAGATCGATATGCCGAGAATTTCGGTTTCCTTGCCTTTGAATTAATAGAAACCGGTCATACGTCCGAAGCAAGAAAAACTGTTCAGCAAGCAATTGAAATAGCAAACTCCAGCGGTCTCACGGGCTACGAACGAAATATGGTGCTTGACAGTTTGTATGCGCCGGTCTGGCAAATGGGAGATAAGACTTGGTCGAATCAGATTCGCGCGATGCAGACCAAGACGGAGGCATTGGAAGAGAAAGATAGTGATGTTCCAATCCTTTTGTGGGTCTGCGCAGCACTTCTCCTCCCACTCAACTTTGCGATTGGTGCATCCAAAAGGCGATTACTGAATCAATTGGAATCAAAGTGGAAAATGGCAATGCTCTCTTCAGACACCATCGAAATTGAGGGAATTTACCTGAACAAACTAATAAATCTAGAAATGTTTAGAGGAAAGATCGAGCTAGCGGATAGTTACTCCTGCCAACTTCTAAAGTCCTCTTTCGGTAATCATGTTTCCATCAGCGACAACAATCTGTCCAGCAATGGACGCACACTCCAGGACACCAGAAAGCAATGAATGTAGTTTTACTGATCGTGCTTTTATCCTTCACCGCTGGCTTAGTTGGAGACGTATTTTGTTCTGAGATTGAAAGAGCGGTTCTGGCGATGCAACTAGATGGATGTCCCGCAGCCTATGCCTATTCAGTCTGTGGCGACAAGCTAACGAAGAAGGGTGATTACAAATCGGCTCTAAAGTGTTACGACAAAGCAATTCAACTGAAGTCCGGAAAGAAAAACATCGAGCTTTACCTCTGTACTCGCGGCTTCTTCTTTCATCATATGCATAATTACAGTGCGGCGCAAGCTGATTTCACTCAAGCGATTCGAGCAAATCCAAAATATGCTTGTTCATATGCCGGTCGTGGAAGCACGCGTTTAGCGCTTGATGATCTGCCTGGAGCACTCAAGGATTATGAGCAAGCAGGCCGGCTTGAACCGACCTTCAAGATATATTGTGCGAAGCAGTTAGTAAGTTTTAGATGCGGCAATCGCAAAGTTTAAAGGCTGCTATTCGTTCACGTGAAAACCAACTAGAAGATAAAGAAATGCTGTCTCAAATGGGAAACCTTTGTCTTGAATCACAGTGGTTCAAGCGTCTGCTATTTATCTGGGAGAAAAATCCAACAGCAGCTCAAACGCCTCCGAACAAAAATGGTCAGGCGATAGCCCTGAACAATCGTGGAGTGTTGTGTTTAAACATGGGTGAATTCAAACTAGCAGTGTAGCAAACCTGCTACAAGACGCTATCTATACAAAATTCGATAATGCAGCCGTAACCGTTTGAAAAATTTCCATCATAATAGAATTGCAGCAAACAAACCTTCTATATGAAAATTCAAAATGCGAACTGAATTCAAACCACATGAACCGCCAAATAGCGCTGAAATAGAGCAGATGTGGCGCGAGTTAAACATTCAACCCATAAAAATAAATGCTCCCTCCGTCACAAAGGTCGTAGATCTTCTTCGCCTCATATTTATCAAAGGTTCTGTTGAATTTGCCTGTTTTCAAATCGACCGCCATCCTGCGTTGGAATGGTTCGCATCTCGAAGCAGAATACTGCCTGATGATTCTCCAGCCGATATTGATTTTTTCGGTCGGTTTCTCACCTTGCCGGCGACTAGGGCCGCATTACCGATGATGAGAATTGGAGAACACTTGAGTGCTGAGCTAGAACTCGAATGGATTAGCCCATTTACACATCGGTAAACGAGCGGGACTAAAGCAAATCGATCTACCTCAAACTGGCCTTCCCCAATCGAAAAGAACGTTCTTTGGAGAGGTGTAAATGAACCACACTAATCTGGAACGACTAATTGGTAGCTGGCTTATCTTCTCCAATGAAGAATTGAATACACCCTTATCCGAAGAGTATTTTTGGGCTTACCAGGAAGTCTGCTCACTAGTCTACGACGATCCGCCAAAAGCTTGGGAATTCATACAGCAAGCATGCTGTCGCGAAATGTCAGAAAAACAGGAAATGCGTTTTGCATGCGGTCCGCTTGAAGATTTTGTCCACAACCACGCGAAACAGTACATTGACGAAATTGAGAGCTTCGCCACCAATAATACGAAGTTGGCGGAACTGTTAGGCGGTGTTTGGTACCGGGACACAGTTCCGCCAGAAATATGGAAGCGCATCGAAATACTCAGGGGAGAACCGTGGGGTCTTTAACCCTGGGAAGCTCAAGGACCCTTCTGTTATTCACTCATGTCCGTGAAACATCATACTTCTGCTTTTGACATTCGCGCTCAATTCAGCTGTTCGCACTGAACTTCTTTTTCAGAGGTGTAAGGCAGATTCAAGCGAGAGATAAGCTGACTTGGAAACAGTGAGCTCAAGCCCTTGTCTAAATAATGGCCTGCAAACCATGCCAACAAAAAGACTAGAGCAATGCCGACGAAATGCAAAAGCAGAAGCATGCGTCCTCCATCTAAGCCGCAGACTTACCAGGCGTGCTTATGGGTCCAAAGTTCAGCTCGAGTCCCATAGCTTCAGCAACGCACATTGCGTGCTCAAGTACATCGTTTTCTTCAGAATTGAAATCGTACTCAAAGACGCTAACACCGCGCCTCAAAAAATTTCGGCAAACAGTAATCTTCAGCGACGGATTTGCCAGCGCTTTTACCGTCGAATCAAATTTCCATCTTTCGGATTCAACAGTGTGACACGGCAAAAAACGATCCCAAACTTTCGGATCATCTAACTCTTCTGCAATGATGAGCCAATTGTTGAACGCCGGTTGAAACAGTTTAATAATCATCGATTTAGCCTCATAACAAATCAGAGCGTAGGCACAAAGAAATGCCTGCGTCACAAGTGAAAAACTTTCCGAAAATTTAGAGGCTTCTACAGCAATATTTTACTGAGCCGGAAAAGGATATCGGCAGCGCCGAAGCGGAGCCCATCGCTACAACTGGTCTATCGATTTCAAGAAAATTGACTCGCATAATCGTAAATCCATGCAATTCTACAGTCAGTATAAACCAGAATTGAGCGGCTTAAGCGCCTCTATACGCAGAATTGATGCCATCTTTGCGCTTTCTTTATGCCTGGCAGGACACCCTTGCGGGCGCTTAGTGAGCAAGGAATAAAATTGCGTTTGCGATAACGTAAATAATGCAAATCGCGATTGCATCGCCGGCAAGATACCAGAATTTTTTCTCAGACCTGTAAGTCAATCCAATAACAACCACGGCAAGCGCCATCATTGAGCATATCGCCGTCGATGAGTTAACCGGGTCTACAGCCTGAAGAAGTGGACCTTTACGGTAGCATAAGTCTGTAATTGCCAGAATTGCAACATTGAACAAATTGCTTCCCAGAAGGTTAGCAACGGCCATATCAAAAGAGCCCATGCGAGCTGCAGTGACCGACACTGTGATTTCAGGCAGCGAGGTTGTGATTGCAATTAGCGACGAACCGATAAAGCTTTCTCCCCAGCCGGTTTGTTTTGCAATCTGCTCACCAAGACCAGGCAAAAAGCAAGCGGCGACAACAATCATCACTGAAAATGCGGCAAAAAGAACGAGCGCCTTCGTGAGCGAAGTGTCTTTTCCGGCAACTCCTTCAGCCAATTCTCCGGTCGTTTCATTAATGCGCACCTTTTCATAGTCGAAAATGAGGCGCATAGCTATCAGGTAAACCGCGATAAAAAGTATGCTCGTCGGCGCAATGGAATTAAGACTCGTAAGTATTGGGAAGTGCCTGCCGAAGCCGATTTCCAATGCAACCAAACCAAGCAACAAAATTCCGAAGCCGCATGAAAGAAGATGACCACTCTGCACCATATTCGACACTGGTTTATGTTTGGACAAAACATCCAAAAGTGCGATAACCATCATGTTGAACATGCAGCTGCCGATGGTGCCACTCACTGCCATGCTGGGCAGGTTGTTCAAGGTCACAGCGCTAACGCTGGTTATTAGCTCAGGCAGCGATGTAACCGTCGCAAGCAAAACCAAACCAATCCAGCCTTTCGCCAAACCAGTTTTCTCTGCAATCAGGTCGCCATAGACGCTAAGACGACTGCCGGAGTACAAAATGACACCGGCACATATCGCAAATTCAATCCAGATAGACATAAATGCCTCCTTCGACCAGAAGCACTGAGGGAAGTCCGAGTGTTGTCCTCAAGCTGCGCCTAAGCTGACGGAATTAAAACACGAATGTCGCACCTACGTTCTATTTGACTGCTTATTTGAGATACGCCTGAAAAGCAAGGTCAAAGACAACGCAGACCAAGAAAGTTACCGAGGCTCTAACACAAAGCAAATTTATCCTATTTTTGCGCGCAACTGCCTTTCCTTAACGCCTGATTAATGTCGCGCGAGCCGTAAGGGATGAGACAGCTCAGGGCGATGTCATGGAAATGTCAGTCCAGACCTATAGGCTCCTTGAAATCCCCCCTAGCGAGATTCTAAAAATGTTCACCGCGGAACGTATACCGGAGACGAGCGAGCGCGCACCTTCACACCGTTCAACTGCCGACATGGCGGAAGCAGCCCTTGGGACTGGTACTCTCGAGGCGATTCGTCACCTAAATTCCTTAGGGGCAAACAATTACTTCGACGGCGACAGCTTTTCGATTGCCGATGCGTCAATGGACACACAGCGGCCGCAGACCCAGCAAGAAAAAGTACAGGAATTTTTCGACTACTTCGGAAAATTAGGCAAACTGTATACGGAGTCTGTCGGTGATGCTTCTCGTCTTCCAAAATTCCAAGCACGCATGGAAGGCGTACAAGCATTCGACCGCGAAACCTTCAGAGCCCTTGGCGGAATCGGCGAGCGCCTTAGAGCCAATCCACCCATGACTGCGGAAGAAGGTGGCAAAGAGTTGGCCGATATTCTGAAGGAAACATTGGAGAGAAAAGGCGGCAATATTGATCTGGGAAGCGAAGATTGGTTGAATCTGCAACTTGCAATGGCGGGCATTATGATAGCCGCTGGCGCTACCTTTGAACCAGGCACCAAAGACCAGCAAAACATTGCAATGGTCGACGCTATGGATGCCCAGCTTCGGGCAAATGGTATTCCTCACTTATTTGCAATTATTTGGGCTGACACACGAGAGCCCGGTCTGTTTATTAGCCCGCGCGACTCGATGACGCCACAAGAGCGGCACAATCATCTTTAATTACAAAGAAACCCGCTGGGAGAGTTCGTTTTTCATCTTCCCAACCCATTTAACAACCAATCCTCCTCAGGTTTCCTTGATTTACCCTTTTTCGAACGTTAGATCTACAATCTCCATTGGAGACCCATTCTCACACCAACTTACGAATCACTCGATTGTTCTCAAAACTCTTAGGGTTTCTCACTAAAATCCTTCTTGCTGTTGTGTTTTACGCGACACCAGTCATCGGTTTTTGGCTTGCCTCGTCGCTGGAAGCGTACTTAGGCGGTCCTGCATGGATGGCATGGACCGCCGGCGCACTTCTTTTCCCAATCATTCCTGGATTTTGGGAATTGCACACGTGGGCGTATCAAAAACCGGGCACTAAAGCCTGGCTAACGCCGTTGGACCGACTGAGTTTGAAGACTTTCTTCATTGGTTTCGTTTTCATCTGCGGATTAATCGGCTTCTTTCCCCAGGCAGCTTTTCCAGCATTGTCGACACGTGGCGACTGGATGCTCGACGGCATCAATGATGCACGCGCCGATAAAGCACGACATTTTCTCTTCGCCGTAGCCGGCGGATTGGAGGGTGTTTATCGTGCTGCTAAGCCCAATCCATCTACAGCGCAGATCGATGCGGACGCACTTAAAACCACTAATGAAGCCACCCAGGAGCGCGTGCAGGAAGAAGGGCAGAAAGAAGTACATGAAGATCGACACGAACAGCAAATAGCAGATCAAAAAGAATCAGAAAAGGAAACAGACAAAGTTGCGCAGAAGGAAACTCCGAAAGACGAGCAAAAGGTTGATGGCGGAAGTGCACCTGCCTCAGATCAAGATTGGAAACTCAGCAAAAAGTGGCCTTGGAAAAACGCGAAGCTGCATCCTGTTGTCGCAAATATGCCTGCCTCTGCGGAAACCAGCATAAAATCAGTTGCACAGTACATTTCGCAGAGGGAGAAAGATCCTGTTTTGCGCATCAAAGCTTTGCACGACTGGGTCGCCGATCGAATAGCCTATGACAGCGTCGCTTACTACAGCGGCAACTTTCCCAGTCAGAGCGCCAAAACTGTTTTTAAAACTCGCAAAGGCGTCTGTGCCGGTTATGCAAATTTGCTTACCGCACTTGGTAGAGCGATGAACGAGGAGGTTTGTGTTGTATTGGGAGATGCGCGCGATTCTGAAAGCACCGACAAGCTATCGGGTGATAGTGGTCACGCCTGGAATGCGGCGCGCATCAATGGCAGTTGGTATTTGATCGATGTTTGCTGGGATGCTGGCTTCACGACAAGGGAAAAGGGTTTTACAAAAGAGTACAGGACAGATTATCTGCTCACTCCTCCGGAAGTAATGATTCAGAGCCATTTCCCAGAGAAAGCCAATTGGCAGTTGCTTGGTGAACCAATAACTCTTGGAGATTTCTTGCGCAAACCAATGCTGGATCCAGCCTTCCAAGCTTCCAACCTCTCACTTGTCAGACCGACCAGAGCCATTAATGAAACTAACTCAGAAGCCGTAGCTATCGTTAAGAATCCGGATCGTCGGTGGCTTATGGTCGGGTTGGAACAGAACGATAAGAACGTCGTTGGTGATAGCGACGCAACCGATGAAAAGTATGCAAAACTCGAGCGAAAACTTCCAGGCAAAGGCAAATACCGGCTGAACATTTACTCTAGTGAAAACGGCAAATATTCGCACTATCATTTTGTCGGCGCGATAGATTTTGTGAATCGTTGATGTAGTCTCCATCAAGATTCCAATTCGTCAAAGGGAAACAGCAGTTTGCTGTCTAGTAAGTTTTGAGCGCGGATAGGCGTGGAAGAGTCTAATACAGAGGCTTAGCGTGAAAAGACATGCCCATCAGCTTGACTTCCGAACAAGTTTTGGCTCTGGCTCCCGATGCATCATCGGTGAAGTCCGGCAAGGATCTTGCCTCGGTCAGAAAGTGGGGCAACCTCGGATGCAATGAGGATAGTGCATGGGGGGAATGTCAAGGAAGCGGAGCATTGCCATATCAAGTGCGAATCGATCTCGCCGAACTGGCGTTTAAGTGCACTTGTCCGAGCAGAAAGTTTCCTTGCAAACATTCCATCGCACTTTTGCTGATGCTGGTCGAACAAAATTCCGCGTTCGGTCAAAACTCTCCGCCGGCGTGGGTGATTGAATGGCTGGAGGGGCGACGCAATCGCGCTGAGAAGAAAGCCAAAAGAGAAGACGAAGACAAGCCCGTCGATGCCGTAGCTCAGGCAAAACGTCAAGAGCAGAGAAAAAATAAAGTTGCATCAGGAGTTGCCGAGTTGGATCGCTGGCTGCAAGACATACTGCGGCAGGGTCTTGCGGGACTCAAGGCAAAGCCGTTCTCTTTTTGGGAATCGATGGCCGCCCGCCTGGTCGACTGCCAGGCGCCTGGATTAGCTAGATTGATTCGCGACTGCGCGGGAGTTGCTTCTTCCGGCGAGGGCTGGCAGCACAAGCTGATGGATAAGCTCGGCACCATTTATCTAATCGTTGAAGCTTACAATCGCTTTGAAAGTCTTGACGAGAGCATGCAAGAGGAAATCAAATCGGTTATTGGCTTTACTACTAATCAAGATGAGTTGATGAAAACTGTCGGTATCAAAGACAAGTGGGAAATCGTAGGGCAAAAAGTGGAGCGCGAAGACAAACTGCGCGTTCAGCGAACATGGCTTTTCGGACGCAATACAAAGCGATGGGCGCTCATCCTCAATTTCGCGCACGGCACGGGAATGCTTGATACGAGCCTGGTTCCCGGGCACCTTCTGGAAGCTGAGCTAGTTTTCTTTCCAGGATCATTTCCAATCAGGGCTCTTGTAAGAGAACGCCACGAACAATGCGCGAGTATTGATGCATTTACTGCAGTCAGTACAGAAGAGGCTTTGCAAAACTATGCACGGGCTCTGGCTTCAAATCCATGGATCGAACGTTTTCCCTTGTCTATCGAAAATGTGGTGCCGGTGCGCCATGCCAACAGATGGTGGCTGCTGGACCACAATGAGCATGCATTGAAAATGACCGTCGATAATTCATTAGGATGGCAACTCATAACACTTAGCCGCGGCGAACCAATCAATGTTTTTGGCGAATGGAGTGACAACGAAATGAGGCCGCTTACCGTAAAAACAGAAGCGCAACTGGTCAGCCTGTAGGAGAAAAACAGTGTCTACTTGCTGGGACGATTTAGTATCAATCGCTTTGATTGGAACAGATCAGCAGAAAATGCCTGAGTTAAAACCTGGCGGACAACTTGGTATTTTGCTCGATAAAATCAACGCGACAGCAAGTTCAAAAAGCAAAGAATCAATTATTCTAAGTTCCGCCGGTTGCATGTCATTGCATCAAAAAGCAGGAACAATTCCGGATAGATTGAATTCGAAAAAGCCGGAGCCGTGCGGTGCTGAAGACTGGTTGTCGTGCGAAGAAGTCGGGCATTCACGCCTGAAAATCTTGATTGAAGAGCACGAACGCACCATTCTTCCTCTGTGGCTGAATGCATGTGCCGCTAAAAAACGGAGATTGCCGGAAAGAGCGATACCGCTTTTTCTCGATCTTGCTAAAGAGAAAAAGGAATTTCGCCCTCTCGTATGCCCTGTGATAGGAAACGTGGGTAGATGGCTTGCGGCAATGAACTCTGACTGGAGCTTTGCTGCTATCTCCAATAATGTGGAATCTAGTGTAGAACATCTGGAAGAATCTTTTGAAACGGGTCCAGCTGACGAGAGAGTAAGAGCACTTGAAGAACTCAGAAGAGCTAATCCGGAGCGAGCCTTAACTAAATTGCAAGAGACGTGGGACTCTGAAACAATTTCTCAGAAGGTTTCATTTCTGGATGTTATTGCTAAAAACTGCACAATAGAAGACGAGCCATTCCTCGAAGAAATCTCTCTTATAGACAAACGCAAAGAAGTGCGAGAGCGTACTACATTTATCCTGAGTAAACTTCTAGAATCACGCTTTGCGCAGCGAATGTTGGCGAGAGCATTGGAATTGATCAAGTTGGAAGGCAAAAGGATCAACATGTCATTTCCGAAAGATTCAGACAAAGAAATGGTTCGCGACGGTATTGTAAAAGCAGCGCAGCCAGAGACAATCGAAGACAAGATTTTCCGGCTCGTTCAAATAGTAAAAGTTGTCCCACCATCAGTTTGGTCAACCCAATTTCGCATGTCTCCTGAGCAAATTTTGGAGAAGATTGAATTCGACGACATTCAGAAGAGATCGCTAATACGAGCATGGGCGTCGGCCGCCGGATTACATTCGGATAAAGACTGGCTTTTGGCGCTTTCAAATAGCAAATACGGCGCTTTCATCAGGGACAAATTCGAAGAATTCTACGAGCCGGGTATGCATGAAGAAATCGTTCTTTCAATGATGCGTGACAATGGCGGCAAGTTACTAACTTCCGATGTTGATTACCAGCAACCGATTCTGAACGCGCTTTTGAGGTGCAACCATGAGTGGAGTGAACCATTTGCAAGAAAGGTTATGCCACAAATGCTCGAATCGATCAAAACGAGCAAATCTGGTCATGCTCACTGGGTTTTCAAAACTATGGGAGCCTATTTCCCGGTAAGTCTTGCCAATGAAATAGAAACAGAATGCAAAAAGCTCAATTCTGACTTTCGCGAGGTAATCGATCCATTTCTGACGATTTTGACTTTTAAGTGCGAAGTTTTCGCAGCGTTGAATAATTAGCAAAGCCCAAGGAGCAAAAATGAAAGAAGCAATCGCGGAAGTCGGAGAAATTCTCAGACAGCGTGCCGAACAGCAATATTCTGAGGAGCTTGCTCAAATTGAGAAAGACGACAAGAAACAGCGTCCACCCAATTGGCGAATGTCACCGTGGGCGGTTTCAACCTATTTACTGGGAGGTAAGCTCGAAAGCGGATTTGAAGTTACTCCAAAGTACATAGGCAACAAGCGCATCATTGAAATCGCCATTGCCACTCTTGCTACAGACAGAGCACTTCTGCTTCTCGGTGTTCCCGGCACGGCGAAAAGCTGGGTGTCCGAACATCTAGCCGCCGCAATTTGCGGAGATTCAAGTATGGTTGTTCAAGGCACAGCCGGAACTCCAGAAGAAGCTATGCGCTACGGCTGGAATTATGCTCGCTTGCTCACAGAAGGGCCTTCGGTAAATGCCCTAGTGCCGAGCCCGATTATGCGTGCAATGAAAAACGGAAGCATTGCCCGAGTAGAAGAATTGACACGCATCCCGGCTGATGTTCAGGACACACTTATAACCATACTTTCGGAAAAAACACTTCCTGTCTCTGAACTCAACGAGCAGATTCAGGCGGTTAAAGGATTTAACGTCATTGCCACCGCCAACGATCGCGACCGCGGTGTCAACGAACTCTCAAGTGCATTGCGCAGGCGGTTCAACACAGTTGTATTACCTGTTCCTTCGTCTCTAGATGAAGAGCTGGACATCGTTACAAGACGAGTAGCAGCACTCGGCAAAGCGCTGGAGTTGCCTGGGGAAGCACCGGCGCTCGAGCAAGTTCGCCGAATTGTCGTTGTATTCCGCGAACTGCGAAACGGCATTACATCGGACGGCAAGACCAAAGTCAAATCGCCGACAGGCTCAATGAGCACAGCCGAAGCCATATCTGTCGTCAACAGCGGCATCGCACTAGCAGGACACTTCGGGGATGGCACTCTCAAAGCACATGATGTCGCAGCAGGTCTGACCGGCGCGGTCGTCAAAGATCCTGTGCAAGATTTGATTGTCTGGAAAGAGTATCTTGAAACCGTTGTTAAAGAGCGGGACGACTGGAAAGATCTTTACAGAGCTTGTCGCGATTTGAGTTAGGAGACGAGAGTGGCTGTACATATATTCGGTATTCGTCACCACGGGCCGGGCTCGGCACGCAGTGTCAAGCAAGCTCTGGAGACAGTGCAGCCTGATTGCATTCTCATCGAGGGTCCGGTAGAGGGTGAGTCGATACTCAATCTGGTGGCAGAACCGGATATGGTGCCGCCTGTAGCGTTGCTGGTTTATTCCCCGGAACAAACAACTAAATCTGCCTACTATCCATTTGCAGAGTTTTCTCCCGAGTGGCAGGCAATAAAATTCGGACTAAAAAAATCCATTCCTGTGCGTTTTATAGATTTGCCGCAGTCACACTGGCTTGCCATCGGCGATGGGAAGGAGGATGAGGAAAACAGCGGCGAGGAAAATGATCCGGATGATTCGGACATTGATGAAAACTTGCCTGAGGATAATGACGAAGCATTGAAAGATCCTCTCGGGGCACTTGCCAAAGCTGCGGGATACAGCGACAGCGAAAGATGGTGGGAACACCTGGTAGAACAGCGTCAGGATAGCACGGAAGTGTTTGCAGCCATTATGGAAGCGATGACCATGCTTAGAACTGAAGTTCCAACCCGAGCCGACAAGATGGACCCATTGCGCGAAGCATATATGCGCAATCAAATTCGCTCTGCGATCAAAGAAGGGTTTCAATCTATAGCCGTTGTATGTGGTGCCTGGCACGCACCAGTATTGGTGACTCTTCCACCCGCGAAGGACGACGTTGCATTGCTCAAAGGTCTTCCGAAAATCAAGACGGAATCGACCTGGATACCCTGGACTCACAGCAGATTATCTTTCGCAAGCGGTTATGGAGCGGGGGTTACGTCGCCCGGGTGGTATCAGCATATTTGGACGCACAACAATCGACTCGTAGAACGCTGGATAACACAGGCGGCAAGACTGCTCAGAGAAGAAGATATGGATGCTTCCTCCGCTCATACAATCGAAGCCGTCCGGCTTGCAGAAGCACTAGCTTCAATGAGAGATCGACCTGCACCCGGGCTCTCCGAGCTGATGGAATCAATTCAAACTGTCCTTTGCTTCGGCAATGATGTCCCGCTCCGGGTCATCCACGAGAAGCTAATTGTCGGCGAAGTAATGGGGACTGTACCGGAAGCAACGCCTTCTGTACCGGTTCAGAAAGATTTACTGAAGGAGCAAAAGCGTCTGCGCCTTCCTGCGGAGAGTGGAGAAAAAATCCTCGACCTCGATTTACGAAAAGAGATCGATCTGGACCGAAGTAAATTGCTGCATCGATTGAATTTACTGGATATTCCTTGGGGCCGAAGCCAGACAGCCAAGGGCAAGGCTGGAACATTCCACGAGATTTGGCAATTGAGGTGGCTTCCGGAGTATGCGCTTCCGCTGATTGACAGCGGCAAGTGGGGCAAAACAGTTAAAGAAGCAGCCGAGAACAAAACTCGGGAAACAGCATCTGAAACTGACGAACTACCAGAATTGACAAAACTCCTTAATGCGGCCTTGCAAGCAGATCTTGCTGCCGCTGTTCAATTCAGTATGGAGAAGGTAAAAAACGTCGCAGCAGTAGCGGGCGACATCGGGCATCTCATGGATGCGATACCTGATTTGGTGCGCTTGGCACGTTATGGCAACGTCAGAAAAACAGATTCCCTGGCAGTCGAGCACATTCTAGAAGGCATCATATCGAGAGTTTGTATTAGTCTTTCGGCTGCTTGCTCTGCTATTAACGACGATGCCGCCGGGCCCATGTTTGTGAGAATCGGAGCAGTGCACAGTGCCATTCAGCTATTGCAGAATGAGGAACATACAAAAGATTGGCTCGGGTCTCTGTTCAAAATCGCCGACAGCCCGGGAATTCACGGAATGCTTGCCGGACGTGCAGCAAGGCTTCTTCTGGAACAGCGCGTTATCGATGCGCCTGATGCTGCCCGACGGCTTGGATTGGCTCTTTCCACCGCAACCGGCACACTGGAGGCGGCTGCCTGGGCAGAGGGTTTTCTCAAAGGCAGTGGTCTGCTTTTGATACACGATGATACTCTGTGGTCCGTAGTGGACGACTGGATCAGCAGCCTTACCCCTGAAAAGTTTTCGGACATCCTGCCTTTGTTGCGACGTACATTCAGCACATTTGAACCAGCCGAACGCAGGCAAATGGGTGAAAAAGTCTCGCGCAGCTCTGGTGGCTCTGAAGGTGCATTGAAAACCAGCCAAATGCCGCAGCAAATGGATCTGGACATCGCGCGGGCCGATGCCGTCATACCAGTCCTCAGCAGAATATTGGGAATCGAACAATGAACTCAATCGATTTGGAAGAAAGAAAAAGACGCTGGCGATTGCTTCTCGGCGGAAAAGAAAACGACGGCATCGGTTATGGCTTAAGTGCTGATGACGCTGAAATCGATGGCGCTTTGCACTGGCTCTATGATCGCCAGCCGAGCACCGAACGTAGTGGCGGATTGGGAAAGTCATCCCCAAATGTTGCACGCTGGCTTGGCGACATAAGAAAGTATTTCCCCGCCTCAGTCGTTCAGGTTATGCAAAAGGACGCGCTTGAGAAATTGAATCTCAAACAAATGCTGCTCGAGCCGGAATTGCTTTCCACCCTGCAGCCGGATGTTCATCTTGTCGCCAGCCTTGTCG
>PNKB01000033.1 GCA_013997645.1 Cyanobacteria bacterium PR.3.49 | reverse complement strand
GCACGGAAAATTATTTGAAGAAAGGGCAAGACTACCCGATTCCATCGAAAGGCTGGATGGCATTCGACGCCAATCCGGGAACCGAACAACTCGGGCTGGTCTTTGGACAGGAAAAAATCGCAATCAAGCCGGAGATGCTGAAAAATCGCGAATTAACCGCATTTGTTTCTCCGTCTCAAAACGGTTCAAAAGATTTGTGCCCGACTCGTATGAAATTGTCTTGGGACGATCCGATGCCGGTGATGTTGCCCGACGATTTCCAACCGCTGTCGCAAGTTGCTCGAGCACAGGAGAGCAGTCTGGTACGCCTGACTTCAACGTCAGGCGCCATGGTGTCCGCAAACATACAACTTTTGCACGTTAAGTAAAACGAGTGCACGTTAACGAGAACGAGGTCAAAATGAAACTTCCTTTTGGGCTGACATTGCAAGCGTCACTGACACTGGTGTCAACGCTGACACTGCTGGCGACACCAGCATGGTGCCAGGGGGCGGCCGATCCCAAAGCCGCAAAATTGCCAGGTGTTGAATTCACCAAGGTGCAAGATCTAAATCCAACGGCAAAAGGAACAAACCGCCCGATCAAACAAAAGTGGGCAGTGGTCATCGGCACCTCGAAATTCAAAGAAGGTCGTCTTGCACCTACACAAGAAGGCGACATGGCACAATCCGCCAAAGAGTTCTATCAATATCTTATCGATCCGAAAGGCGGCCGTTTCGACGCAAAACATGTAAAACTCCTGGTCGACTCGGATGCACAAAAACAGAGCATCATGACCGCGCTCGGACCAAGTTTTCTCGGCAATGGAGCAGGACCCGATGACCTTGTCGTCGTCTTCATCGCCACAAGCAGTTTCCCCACCACCGACGGCAACACTTATCTATGCGCATACGATTGCGCGCTCGATAACATCTACGGCACATGCATCTCGATGCAATCGCTGATGAGCACATTAAAAGAGACGATTCATTCCGATCGTATCGTGCTCGTGTTGCAAGCCGCGTACAGTGGCGCAGCCGATCTGACTTCCGGTGCAAAATCGCTGGAGCCGACAAAACCACAATTCAACCTCGACCTCAACAAAGTTGTTTTAGGTAATGGATTCATCATTTTGACTTCCAGCCAATCTAACGAAATCACGTACAGTAATGCATTCTCCAGCAATCTTGTGGAAGCGCTTCGCAAGGAAGATGGTTTGATTTCGCTGAACAAAGCATTTGCCATTGCGCAGCAAAAAACAGCCGACGCAACAGCAGCGAAGGATCCCCGGAAGAAACAAATTCCAGTAATGAAATCCGCATGGAAAGGGACAGAACTTGTTCTGGGCGCACCATCGGCGGAGCAAGTCTCGCTGCCCGCATCGGTGACGTCATTCCTTTCCGCCGAAGGCGCATACCTGAAAGCAAGCCAATTGGTTGCAGCAGGAAAACTTGATGAAGCCATTGTTCAATACAAATTGGCAATCGCCGACGATCCTAAATATGCCGATGCACTTTCAGACTATGCAACTGCGCTGGCGCTGAAAGGCGATTGGAAAGCTGCCGCCGAGTTGCAAAAACGCGCTATAGCCGCCAGCCCCAGCGATGCGCTTTTCCATCTCAACTACGCGCGCATGCTCGACAAACTGGGCGACGACGCAGCCAGCATGCAAGAGTTGAACACCGCGTACAGATTGAATCCCAAAGATACATCAGTTTTGATGGCACTCTCGAAAAAGACAATGGTGGCTGGAGACCTTCAACAATCCGTGAAATACCTCGAACAAGCAGTCGATCTGTATCCTGCGCGTTCCGATCTGCGCGAGCGCCTGAGTTACGGACTGATGAAGAGTGGCGATGTGGATCAATCTGCAGCACAAGCAAAGGAAGCAGTGCGGCTCGATCCAAAATCAGCCACCGCGCACACTACCCTTGGTTCTGCTTTAATGGTCCAGGGCTATGTGGTGCCCGCAATGAAAGCGTATCAAGAAGCGGCGAAGTTAACACCGAATGATGCAAACGTTCACTTCTTGCTGAGCAGATCAATGGAGAAGAGCGGTGACCGCGATGGTGCAATTTCCGAATTGAACACCTTCATCAAACTCTGCGACAGCTCCGACCCACGCGCTCAACAAGCAAAAGAGCATCTTTCAAAACTTCAGTCGCAGTAAAATTCCAGCTTCCGCGTGACCAAAACACGACTAGGCGCGATCGCGAATACCGTGGCGGCGCTTCCAGCTAGAAAAACGTTTTTGCGAACCTGACATATTAACTTCTCAATTGCCCTCTTCGCGAAATCACAAAGTTGTGTTATGGTGATGAATGTCGGTCTTGGGGCCGATTACTTTGGAGTCTTCACGGAGACTTAAATATGATTAGAACTCAAAACAAACGCACAACCACCAAGCGCACATGGCGCGGCACGAATGGCCGTCCGGCGTTTTGCGGCACGTTGGTGCGCGCGAGAATCCCAGTTATGCGATGAAACATTTTTTGTTTTCATACTTCGCAGAGCCTGGGTAAAGAGCCCAGGCATTTTTGTCTTTAGGGCACTTTCTCTCGCTTCCAGTGCCCGATCCAACAAATGAATATTGCATGCAATCCATCGATCAAACACAACGATTGATTTAGTTTTGCACGCTTACGAATTCACGCGCACTCGCTCGTGAAACAGATCAACTCGTAGTCACATCAACACGCACACTGAAAATTGAAAAGAACTGCCGCATGGCTCAACAGTAGAGTATTCGTTTGATAAACGAGTGGTGCTGGTGCAATTCCAGCTGCGGCTATTTGCCTGCCTGGTTCAGTGGCAGAACTCCGTCGCGCCACGGCGGAAATATCGGTTCGATTCCGATGGCAGGCTCTCATTTCTACGGCGGCCGCCGAGAAACCCGGATTGATGCGCTGAGCGCTCTCTCCGGCCCTGCCCTCGTAGCTCAACGGATAGAGCATCTGGCTACGGACCAGAAGGTTCCAGGTTCAAAACCTGGCGAGGGCTCCATTTACCCAATGGTGTCACCTACTTTTGTTTTCAATCTTCGGAAATGTTCCGAGCGGTTCAACCCTACAATTAGGAATGGCAGCTTTGACAGCATTGAAATCACTGACTTCCAATTGAAGTTGATCCGAAGGGCGAGACTGATGCTTCGAAGTGTGATCGGCATAGACCTCAACTATGAGCAGGCCGCTGCCGTCCTTCTGCGGAAGCAAGCGCGCAGACTTCAGGGAGGAAAGAGAAAACTCCCGCCGACAACGCAGCTTGCGGCTCGAGAGATCGCTAGCCTTTAGATGTTCAATCTTGTCTCGAAAGTCATACAGAATGATTCTTTGATTGGTGACAGCGATCAAACGTCGATCTGATGTCCAATACAAATAGAAGCAATAAATGAGAAATATAAGCGAAAAAACTGCAAACATGGCAGCGGCACCAACCAGCCGCTCCACCAGAGGAAGGGCATGCCCTCCCTTAGTCGAGTGAACCATGACAATCAGGAATATGAAGAAGAAGAGTGCCGCGCAGCCCTGCAATGCCTCACGAATGCGCACATTGCTGGAGCGTTTTTTCCAACTGACCGTGACTAGCTGCTCGTCATGCGCCAACTCTGGCTTTACAAAATCTTGAATGTCGGTTTCGAAAAGCATAGACAGCCGGCCCAATCACAAAGCTTCGGATTATTTGTTCACCGTGCGGCGCTTGGCTAAAGTATACCCGCTTATGTGTTTTTCCATTATCGGCTGCCATCAAGAAAAATAACCAGTGGAGGCATGGCAGAGTGGTTATGTATCCGGCTTTTAACCGGTTCGATGTGGGTTCGATTCCTACTGCCTCCAGATTTGCCGTTATAGCTCAATTGGTAGAGCAATCGCCTTGTAAGCGATCGGTTGCGGGTTCGATTCCTGCTGACGGCTCCATGCACACGTAGGCAAGACAGCAAGCCGGCGGATTGCAACCCCGCTACGCAGCCGTGCAAATCGGCTCGTGTGCTCCATGCGTCGATGAGGTAACGGTAGCCGCTCAATCTCCAAAATTGATCGTCCTCGTTCGAATCGAGGTCGGCGCGCCATGCCAATGTGGTGATTATAGTTAACACGTGCCGCTGAAGACGGCGAGAAACTGGTGCAATCCCAGTCGTTGGCATACTTAAGATCTCTTCAGTCCTATAGCGGTATAATGCCTTGCCTGGCGGCACAACCAACCTATTGACGATCTGGAGTCGAGACATGACCAACCAAACAGCTAGAAAGACCTTCAACAAACTACTTTTGGCAGCATCGATTTGCGGCTCCCTATCGCTGTTTTCCTTGCCAGGATTTTGCGCAGACGCAGAAGACACGCCGCAAAGCATAAGTGAAAAGTCGTTCGCAGCCATGAAGGTTGGCAAAGCTGATGAATTCGCCAAGTTAATGCTGCCGAGCGACCTGGACCGTTTCAAAAAGTCGCTGTTGATCATCGCCGACATGGCTAAAACCAAAGGGCAAGAAGATCAGATTGTCGGACTGTTTCAAGCACCGGACAGAAAAACTTTGGACGAGCTGCCGCCGCAAGAGTTTCTTGTTAGATTAATGAAAAAGCAATTCACACCCGAAGTGCTCGAACTCTATTCAAAAGCGACAATCAAAACGCTCGGGGTAGTGAAGGAAGGCGACGATCTTGCTCACTGCATCTATGTTCTGACGATTCCCGAGGCGTTGACACAGACAAGCGTTGTGAGCCTTCGGAAGGAAGGAACCACTTGGGGCATGCTGCTCACTAGCGATATAGACAAAATGATGCAAATGCTCAAAACTCAATTTGCACAGCCTGGTGCAGAGATAAAAATCGACCCTGAGCTCAAATCCGTCAAAGTCTTAGGTAGTATTACCAGCGGTGACGATACATTCGTCCTGATTCGCACAACAACATCAGTAAATGGTATCGATATGGAGAAAGTTTCTCCTTTGGCTGTTAAAAAGACTGATGCGGAATACAAACTGCTCGCAGAGGCAGATCGCGCACAACTTGAAAAATCTATTCAGAAAAAGCTCGGTGCTTATATTGACGCGTCACACCGAGCGGTGGAATTGACCCGGGAAGCTGCATCCTCACCCAGTGATAAGGCTGGAAAAAGCCCTTAATAGGCAGGAATGTTCTTTACGCTCCAAGCCTCAGTCTCAGACGAATCCTTGAGATTGCCGCTTCCTGCTACCCAAACTGCCGGACTCTGCAAATTTCTCACAGCGCGTTTTCCAAAATCCAAAGTGTCTAATTCAAAATCAGGATCTACGTGAAAGGTTATGAAATTACCGCTATCTTTGCCAAAGTAGAGGATTGAGTCACGCTCTTTGTGCTCCACTGCACCGGAAAGTTCGATCGGAATCCAACCAACATTCGCGGCATAAAACTCTGATTTCACGTGAGCATTTCCAAAAGAAACACCGGATTCGTCACCTGATTCGGCCCATCGCCCAACCAAACTGCGTGCAGGAATCCCATTGGCGCGTAGCACTCCGACAAACAGCCAGGACAGCCCACCACAATCGGTCGAGTTATCTTCGCAAAGTTTCTGAATACGTCTATCTTGTTTGGCAGAATATTTGTAGCTGTACATCCCTCTAATTGTTCGAAAAGCTCGCCATGCGAATTTCAAATCAGAGTCTTGTTTCCTTCGCAATCCTTTTGCATCCAGCCAACTCTGAAAAATCGGGTCTTCGAATCTTAACGTCTCGCTTTGAGCAAGATACCTTTGCCTTTCTTCAGATGTAAGTGGTGTGACGCGTTCGCTGGATGCTCCATCAACGAGCTGGCGCGCACTCAGTGTAACTTGATAATTGGTCTTGAATGTCAGCTGGTGCGGATCATTATTATCTGTAACCACACCTCGCAAAAGTTGCCTTTCCCCGAATCGCAAGTCGGAAATAGTGGATACTTCACTTTTCAATTTCTCGAATCCGAGTGCAGATCGCGCACCTCCTTGACCAGGCAAAGTGGGAGCCGAAGGCACAAACAAGATCCACTTTCTAACAGCACAATGTGGAAATCTAAGCGTCGAAAGAAGTTCAGCAACAAACGCTCGTTGTTCGCCCATCTTGATATGGCAAGATTCATAAGGTAATCCCTGCGCGCACAAGGGAGCAGCAGTCAAGCCTGCAACAACGATAGCTACAGAACCAGCCATGCCAATCATCGGATTTCTTGAGAATGTGAAATTCACTCTATCCAAGCCCTCCGCCCAATTCTACGATTTCTCGACGAAATTTTCAGTTTTCGAAAAGCTCCAATTCTAGTATGCTTTGGTTGAGTTTAGCGAATTCAGACCAAATCGCACAGCAGCCAAATAACTATAAGTACGGGCAAAAATGGACCCCGACATAACCCTCAGTCGAAACAACCAGGCAGATCGCGCTGCGACCGATCAATTTGAAGCAGGTCAAATGGTCGCCGGCAAGTACGAAGTAATCTCGCTGCTGGGCAGAGGCGGTATGGGTACCGTTTATCGCGTTCGCCATATTCTTCTTAATATCGAAATGGCGCTCAAGACTCTAGACACAAAGCATCTTGAGGACGCAAACGCATCGAAGCGCTTTCAAACCGAAGCAAAAGCGGCATTTTCACTGCAACATCCCAATCTTGTGAAAGTCCATGATTTTGGTGTCTTAGAAGATGGGCGCCCGTTTCTTGTAATGGACTTTGTTCAGGGAAAAACGCTGCAAGGGTTGATCAAAGAGCGTGGGCGATTGCAAATCGAAGAAGTAGGCGCAATTTTTGCGCAGCTTTGCTTCGGACTCGCGCACGCGCATGAACGACAGATTGTTCACCGCGACATCAAACCGGCAAACATCATGATTGTCGATGATACAAACATCAAGCGCGAAGGAAGCGTCAAAATTCTCGATTTTGGTATCGCTAAAATCGTCAATTCTGACCGCAACGAGATGCAAGCACTAACGCAAACCGGCGAGATTTTTGGCAGCCCGTATTACATGAGCCCGGAGCAGTGCTCGGGAGAATCTATCGATCAACGCTGCGACATTTACTCACTGGGTTGCGTTTTATTTGAGTCTCTAACAGGCACTCCGCCACTTGTTAGTTCTAACGCGCTGCGCACCATGATGCTGCACGTCACCGAAGCTCCACCAACTCTGAAAGAAGCTGCACTTGGTGAAGAGTTTCCTGAAGAATTGGAAAAGATGGTAGCAAAAATGCTCGCCAAGCAGGCAGGAGATCGGTACGCTGATATTGGCGCAGTAACACAAGAATTGTTCCGAATATGCAGTTCCATTCCAAGTACGCAGGATGAGCCTGCAGCCGAAGCTAAATCAGTCGGAAAAGATAGCATTCGCAAGGACAGGGCTGGCGCAATTATTCTAACGCACCTGCAATTGACTGGTTTAATTTTGGCGACAATGTCGGTCTCGATTCTTGCGACTCTTTTCGTCGACCGTGGTTTTAGATTCGGTGCTCCAAAAGAAGAGCCCAAAGTTCAAATAAAAGAAGGTATCAACGAATTTCACGACGAACTTTTTTCAGCAGGCAAAGAAGAACATATTCGAGCGAAGAAAGCTTTTGAAAAGTCTGGCAAGATCACAGCAATCCCGATCAGTGCAACAGCGATTGAAGTCAATTTTCCTGAATATCCAATAGGAAAAGTCGAGTACCAGAAGCACAACGGCTATAAGGTGGCTCAGGTCGCGAAAGGAAAAGTAATCTTACCAAGGCGCGGATTTAAGCGACTTGCCATTGATGCAGACCAAGACACTTATGCCCTGACAAACGCATCGATTTACAAGAAAATACCGCCTGATCTTTTCAACGGAATTAGTTTTACCGGTCCCAACACCGATGCGCTTTATGCTAATTACTCGCCGAAAGAGAAAAAACTCGTCGATGACGGGTTCGATCAGTTTTTCGCAACTGCTGTGACCTGGACGAACATCAAGGGCGTCTTGATAGACAAATTTTACATTACACCATCAATTGCAAAGTCGCTTAGCCTTTTGAGACCAAAGGCATTGGAGCTGTATAAGGCTCAAGCACCGCCCGGAGCGTGGAGAAATAGCGGCATTTTTCAGGATGTTTCAGCGGTGTTGGTGGCCGGCATTCCAGTCACAGAAATTCTCGAGCAATTGACTCACAGCTCAAACTTAAAAACATTAGTCATTGAATGCAGGATGAATGCTGACGACGTACACATCATCAGCAAATGCAATCGCTTAGACACGCTGGCAATCATAAAAGGAGGATTGCCCGATTCGGTGGCACAGGCGGTGTCAAAACTAACCAACGTGAATGATTTGAGAATGAGAAACACGACTTTTGACTTCAAGCACGTCATGAAGTACTTCTTTGACTGGGAACCGAATCATCCCCCGGGAGCAGAGCGAGACATGATTTGCTGGAAAAGAAAGCGAAAATAAAAATTGGGTCGTGCTTAAAGTTCGGACTGGATATAAATTCTCATTGATGCGTTGCAATTTTTGCGTGTGATGAGTCTTTATCCTTGAGACTGTTCGCAACATAACGACCTGTCTTGCAGATAACTTTTGCAACTCCAGTAATTCCAAGCTTTCGGGCAGCAGCTTTCGACAGGTCGATACAACGGTTCTTCACGTAAGGTCCGCGATCAGTAACAATAACCTGGCACTGAGCACCGTTGGCGGAGTTTTGCACCAAAACAGGCGTTCCAAACGGCAAGGTCGGGTGGGCGCAGGTAAACGCATTCATATCGAAAGGTTTGCCAGAGGCTGTCTTTTTCCCGTGAAAGGCCTTCCCATAAAAAGATGCTACTCCCTTGAAAATTTTCCCCAATTTGCTCTTCTTTTGAGGTTCGTCGTGTTCTGAAGCCATGCAAGATTGACCTGCAGCCAGTAATGAAACGACAAGCAAGATAGAAGAAAGGCCTTTTCGGTGTCCTAGCTTTTCCAAAATAAACAATCCTTATGTTCGCTTGGTAGACCAGGGTTTGCGGCATTTAGTTCCCTCGTGACTAACTATCTGATCAGGAACAATTTGCACTCCAGACAGTCGTTCTAAGAACGTCCCGGAGTGCCCATTAATATGAAGATTCGAATTTGCGATCGATGCCAGTTCAGAACGCTCGAAATCAGGAAGATTTGCCGTACTTGCGGTGGTATGGACTTTACCGCCTACGACACTTCCCCCAATACCGAGCAATCCGAAAACGAACAGTTTGAACCAAAGAACTGGAAGTCTTCATTCCGCTCAATGTTGAATTCATTGATAGTTCAGTCATGAATCTTTCCGGAACATCTGCAGATAATTTTGGTCTGACTTCGGCGAGAGCTTGAATCAGGAGGCTGACCCGCCATGAATCAAAATGAAATGCCCGAAAACGACGAGAGACTAGAAGATAACGGAACTCGCAAAACTGAGAATGAAAGTAGAGACGTCAATTTCATGACTCCGTCTCAGGCAAATCAAAAGGATGACGCGCGATACTCGCCTGCACGAATGAAGCATAGGGTCGGCAGTCCCGATATGAGCGAATCGCCAATCCGAGACGATTAGCCGAAACAAGCTTTGAACTGAGACAAATTCATTACAGTGCCGATTTTTGAATTCGCCATGTCTATCAGTTCCATCAAATTAGATTGTTCATTATGTACAATCGCCGGCCATGGCGGTGGCGGAACTTGCCACTGCCCATCGGTGGTGCGCATGTGAGAACGGTCTGAAGAGAAGATGGTGGCGAATTCAGTTGCATCAATTACGCGAAACTTAGAGGCAAACTCCTCTGGTATCACACCGTCGTCGAAGGTTAATTCGACATACTCTGCCAGCGGTATCGGGGCACCAATTATGGTATCAAGATCATAAACTTGCCAGCCGTCATTTTCGAACAGCAAAATTACGTGATAGTCCCAGATAACCGGCTCGTTATCTGCTGGTCGCGCGCGTTGATTCCAGAGTGCACATGTACGTGTCTCATTGGAGATGAGCACCACTTTTCTTTCGAATGCGGCAAAATCCTCTTCCTGGCAAAGATGCCAGATGTTTTCCTCACAATAGTATGGCGCGTAGCGGTAGGAATTTTTCAACGTTCGAATCTTTCACCGATTGACAGCCTGGAGTTAACCAATAACGTCTAATTATGGCCAATAATAGTCAACTGATCAAAACGGTAGCAAAGAGCGTCACAATCCAACTGTCGGACTTTTCAGCGAAAAACCATGACTCTGGCGTTCATCTCCAAGCTTTACAAACCGGCGCCATTCATCGAGCGCCTGCCTGAAGACCAGGTCGACCCGGAATACAAGCGCTATCGGGCTCAGATACTCAGCACAATTTTTGTTGGATACGCCGGCTATTACTTAGTCCGCTCCAATATCAACGTAGCAAAGCCCTATCTCATCAGCGAGCTTGGTTTGACCAAAGCCGACGTCGGATATGTTGCGTCAGCTCTCACCGTAGCTTACGGATTGAGCAAATTTCTCATGGGCAATGTATCGGATCGCTCAAATCCAAAGTACTTCCTGGCCACCGGTTTGATTCTCTCCGGTCTGGTCAATCTTGTCTTCGGATTTGTGCCCGGATTGTTTTCGATGATAGTTTTGTGGGCGCTGAATGGCTGGTTTCAGGGCATGGGTTGGCCGCCCTGCGGCCGAACAATGGTGCATTGGTTTTCCGATCGAGAGCGCGGCACAAAAATGGCAATCTGGAATCTCGCACATAACGTGGGAGGAATGCTCGCTCCAGTTATTGCCAGTTATTCACTAATGTTTTTCGGGACATATAAAAGCGCCTTCTTCGTGCCTGCTGTTTTGGCACTAATCATCGGATTGCTCACCTTTATCTTCATGCGCGACACTCCGCAATCCGTGGGTCTTCCCTCAATCGAAGAATTCAAAAACGACTATCCGGCCACAGCGGTTGAGGACAGAGAAAAAGAATTGACCGGCTCGGAAATTCTCTTCAAGTATGTGCTCAACAACAAGTTTCTTTGGATTTTTGCTTTCGCGAATGTGCTCGTCTACATTGTTCGCTACGGAGTGGTGAATTGGGCACCAACCTATTTGACCGAGGTGAAAGGCTACAACATCACACATTCGGCCTGGCAATCTGCATTGTATGAACTGGCAGGAATTCCTGGAATGCTCTTCTGTGGCTGGGCGAGCGACAGATTGTTTCACGGGCGCAGATCGCCTGTCATGGTCTATTCCATGGCATTGGTCGTGGGCGCGATTTTGCTCTACTGGCTCAATCCGAAAGGCAATTACACGGTCGACTCGATAGCACTTATTGCAATCGGTTTTCTCATTTATGGACCAGTGATGCTCATTGGTGTGGCGGCACTGGATTTGGTACCAAAAAAAGCAGTAGGAACGGCAGCAGGACTAACCGGGCTTTTCGGTTACCTTGGCGCAACAGCGGCGGAAGCAGGTATTGGAGTAATCGTGCAGCAGTTCGGCTGGGATGTCGGCTTTATGGCTATTATCGCGGCCGCTGTTCTTTCCATTCTGCTGCTGGCGCTGACCTGGAACGTGCATGACAGGCGGGAACACGCGGCTCATGACTAGTCAGCCCGACACTCATAAAAGTCTGTTGCCAACCTGCTACAATTCCGGTCCCGTTAATTCGAGCTGAACAAGCGAAACAAACGAAACAAACGAAGAAAGGATCTGGGAATGCCAAATACTGATGGACGTACAGTAGAAATACATCGCGTGTTGAAGGCGCCGCCCGCACGTGTTTACAAAGCATTTGTGGACGCTGATGCTCTGGCACGATGGTTGCCGCCATATGGATTTACAGGCAAAGTGCACGAAATTGACGCGAAAGTCGGCAGTGGCTACAAAATGTCGTTCACTAATTTTTCGAGCGGCAGTTCACATTCATTCAGCGCCGTATACACCGAGTTGAAGCCGAATGAGCGCATTGTTCACAAAGACAAGTTCGACACGGAATTCTTGCCGGGAGAGATGACAGTAACCATAGTGCTGAAGGAAGTCTCCTGCGGCACCGAACTGAGCATCACGCAAGAAAATATCCCGGCGCCGATTCCTGTGGACTCCTGCTATTTGGGCTGGCAAGAATCACTGATGCAGCTGGCCAAGCTGGTTGAGCCGGAAATTCCGGGTTAGATGATAAGAGGCAGACATGAAACTCCGTAGCTTCCCTGCAGCACTTCTTTCCGTGTCGTTGTCGCTCCCTTTGCCGTTGTCAATTGCACACTGCGCCTTCTTCCCCCTTGCCGTGCAAGCCGAAGAATCAGGCAAACTGGACATCAAAACCGACTTTGCGAAATCTACGATTAGTGAGGCACAAGTTCAAACTGCAATTGCCGAGATAGACAAATTGGCACAAAAACAGATCGACCAAAATGTCGTTCCGGGAATGGCAATTTCGGTCGTGCACAACGACAAGGTTGTTTTTGCAAAAGGCTACGGAGTTCGTGCTGTAGGCAAGAGCGAGAAAGTAGATCCTGACACGGTTTTTCAAATCGCATCCATTTCCAAATCGGTTGGTTCTACTGTGGTGGCAGCGGCGGTAGGAGAAAAAACTGTCAGCTGGGATTCCAAAATCAGCGACCTCGATCCCGGCTTTGCCCTGTCAGAACCTTGGGTGACCAGCAATCTGACAATTCGTGATTTGTACGCGCACCGCAGCGGTCTGCCCGCTCACGCTGGTGATATTCTGGAAGATCTCGGCTACAGCCAGGCCGAAGTGTTGCACCATTTGCGATACCAGAAGCCCTCCAGCAGCATGCGCTCTGAATACGCTTATACAAATTTCGGACTGACGGAAGCAGCACTGGCTACCGCTAAAGCCGCCCGAACAGACTGGGAGAGCCTTAGTGAAGAAAAGCTCTACAAGCCGCTCGGAATGAGCTCGACAAGTTCCAGATTTTCCGATTTCTCAAATCGATCCAATAGAGCCGTTGGGCATATGATGTTGAACGGAAAGTGGGCGTATCGAAAACAACGCAGACCGGATGCGCAATCGCCAGCCGGCGGTGTCAGCTCTTCGGTCAACGACATGTCTAAATGGATGCGCCTGCAAATCAATAACGGTAAATTCGAAGGCAAGCAAATCATCGATGAGGCGGCTATTGCCGAAACACATATTCCGCAGATGCGATGCGGGTTGAACCCTATCAACGGACTGCCTGAATTCTACGGTTTAGGTTTCAATGTTTCATACGACAAACAGGGTCGACTCATACTTTCGCACTCAGGTGGTTTCGCCCTTGGTGCTGCAACAAATGTGAAAATGCTTCCTTCTGAAAAACTCGGTGTTTGTGTTCTTACCAACGCCGCACCAATTGGTGTAGCCGAAGGAATGGCTTCGACCTTCACAGACCTCGCCTTATACGGCAGTGTAAAACAAGATTGGCTGGCGATTTTCAAACAAGTTCTGTCTGATCCGGCCATGATGGGAGAATCAGTCTCAGACGTGGGCAAACGACCGGCAGCGCCCGTCCCACCGTTGAAAAACGAAGCATATCTCGGCACTTACGAAAATGACCTTTACGGCAAGTTAGAGGTGACCATGTCCGTCAACGGTTTAATGATCACAGTCGGCAAAGACATAACCGCAGCTATGACTCATTACGACAGGGATACATTCACCTACGAAATCTTTTCAGAGAATCTCTCCGGACCGAGCGGCATTTCATTCGCCATTGGCACAGACGGGAAAGCGAAAAGCGTGATAGTAGAAAATCTCAATGGCAACGGACAGGGATTGTTCATCCGCTCGCAGACCAAGTAGCGCAGAAAGAAGAAATCCTATACCTCGGTACATTCAGGTGCTAAATGTGCCGAGGATGCTAAATGTGCTGCATGCTCTTAATCATTGGCGAAAGCAGGAACTAGCGATGGTTTCCTGCGTCTCACTGCCATCACAAAGATCAATCACTACGGCAAAGGAAACTCAACAAATGCGATTCAAAGGAAAGGTCATTTATTACATTCTTTCTCAGACAACGAAAACGGGCTGCGACATGGTGAAGCAGAAAGTGAAACGCAACCCGGGCGCAATGGCTACCTATTTCGCCTTTCGAATGCTCACAGATCTGCTGCCCGGCGGGCGTGCCAGAAAGAGATAGGTTTAGGGGTTTGCTACAAAGACCGACTCGTCCTATCCAGCTCTATTCGTCATCGTCTTCGACAAAAGCTTGCAGTCGTAAAAGTGCTGCATCCCATTGGTTCGAGACAAACTTCAAATAATCCTTCATATCTTTGAATGGGCGCAAATCCAATTCAAAAAGATTTTCCCGACCGATGCGGCTGCCTTGCACCAATCCGGCATCTTCAAGCACGCGCAAGTGTTTTGTCACAGCCTGTCTTGTAACCTTTGTGCCATCAGTTAAACTGGATATTGATTTCGCCGTTCCGTCGGACAGCTTATTAACAAGCGCGAGGCGAATAGGGTCACCGAGTGCCGCAAAGATTGCGGCGTACTTTACAGTTTGCGCTTCCAATACTTTTTTGCGTGATTTGGCTCCCATGCCTAAAAGACACCCAATTCATTGACGGCATCTTTCGAGATCGGCTGCCCAAGGTCCCACAGCTCTGCAACCTTTTCTCCCTCAAATCGAAACATATGAACGACGGCAGCACCGAGATCATCCGCGTTTTGTTTTACATGCGAGAAAGTGATGACGATATCTCCATCCTCGAATACTTTTTTGATCTCCAACTTTTTGTCGGGGTTTTTCTTTCCAGCTTCTTCCATGCCCGACATCAATGATTGCCGGTCACTCTTAAACCATTGGTTATGATGCACGAAGCCTGAAGCAATGTAGCGCTCATACGCTTCTCTTACTTTTCTGTCCGCCACCAATTTCAAAAATGATGTTGCCGCATTCATTTGAGTCGAAAGGTGTTTTCTGATGTTATCGATTTGAGCTTCCCAACCACCCTCATTCATGCGATAAGCTTCAGATCTGCGATTGGGCGGAATATTCTCGAATCCTGACTCTATGACAATTAGTGTTGTCCCCTCATCATTTGTCTCCAGTCTAAACTCAACAAGCGTCGGTGTTTCCTTTGAATAGTCAATTCCGGACTCGACCGCGTATGGATGCCACTGATATGAAAAAAGCTTCTCGGGCACCATCTCTTTTATTGTGGACTCCCATATAACATGCTCGTATCCGGGATAAGTAATATGTCCTCGTGAAACTTCGCCCTCCACAAATGGTCCGTCGATTTTGACACCAAACCATTTGCCGAACTCGATATGATCTGTCAATGCGCGCCAAACTCTGGCAACAGGCGCTTTGAGCTTGATGGTTTTTACGATCGTCTTCTCAGCTTCTTTTATTTTATCCATGATACGCAACCTCTATGTTGCATTTTAAATTGAACGCACAGAAATGCAACCCATTTGTTGCACTTCATTAAGTGCTCGCCAAATCACACTAACGCAGAAAGCCTTGCGTTCTAACGCTTGCCCTCACCAATTGCAGCTATAGCGTTCTTGCCAGAACCGCAGTAAATAGCAAGAGGATTGTTCAGACTATCAGTAACCAACCAAGGATGAGTTGCGTATGTCGACTGTTCGGCCTCACCAAATGCCGGCACTTCTCCATAAAATTTTCTCTTACCCTCATAATCGAGCCAGAAGAGTTTCAATGGTTTTTCTGTCAAATTCAAAAACCTGATTTTTATGGGAACAGTTGCATCTTTCGACTTGAGTTTAGCCTCTTGCGCGATTGCAATCGCAGTTAGAGTTTCAGCTGCCTGCTTTGCAGGTTTCAAGCGCCCGCTGTAGATGTCGTCAAGCAGTTTATAGGCAGCAGCGTCGTATTTAGCCAGCCACGCATTACCCAGTTCGGGAGCCGGTTGAATCTTTCCGAAATCTCCGCGACTGCCGAAATACCACATCGACAGTTCCGCCCAGAATTCGCCCTCGTTATTCAAAGCATAACAACCAGGCCAGAGTCCAGCCTTTTTCGAACGCTCATATTGAGCTTTGATGAGCTTTCGAAGGTCGCCATCCAGCCCAAATTCCATCAGTGTGTGTGCAAATTCGTGGACGCAAATATCGCGATCAAAATAACGATCGCCTTTCAGATGCAAGAGATTTTCCTCTCCACACGATGCCAATCGTCCACCGACACCGCGGGTGCGCTCGTCAATTGACTGATTTCCTTCGAAAGGTTTTCCTTTCCAATGCCTCAATTCGGGCAAATCAGATGATTGTTGCTGTGAGCCAATAATATGCAACTCGCAACAGGATTCTTTTAAATTGAACGCAATGTCCGAAGCGTTCTTCAGCATCATATCCAAACGCTCACGCGCCACCGACAGCGCGCGATCGTCAACGCAACGGTTCGCCTTGATAGGAATTCCCTTGTAGTCGGCGACCTTATCGAAGAATCCCAACTCAGCAGGAGCGATAACACGCACGCCATCGAAAGCAAGCGAATTCATTGAATTCACGAGCAGACAGACAAGCAGAGAAAACTGCGTGGAAAACTTGATTGCGTTTGCTTTTGTTGACATCCGATGTTTGACTGAGTCTTGGGTCTTCAGAACCATAAACAGCGTACAATATTGGCGGAATAATTGCGCCCTGGCGGCTTGGAGCATGAAATGACAGGCAGGACTTCCGATGTCAAGAAAGAGCAAACAACAACGATGAACAGGGAATACCACAAGTGGCACAGCACCGCGCTCGACCGCGAGATGGAGCTGCTCATCTTCGGACATGCCGGCGCCAGAGTAATTGTTTTTCCGACATCGTGCGGGCGTTTTTTCGACTGGGAAAATCGCGGCATGATCGAGGCGTTACGCCATCACATTGAGCAGGGATGGATTCAAGTCTTTTGCATCGATAGTGTGGATTTCGAAAGTTGGTGGAATTTTGACGCGCATCCGAAAGATAAGGCGCTGAGGCACCTTGCTTATCACAAGTATGTGATCGAGGAAGTTCTTCCTTTTACGAAAACAAAAAACAGCAATGATTTTGTAATTGCGCTCGGCGCGAGCATGGGTGCATATCACGCCGTCGATATTGCCCTGCGATTTCCGGAACACTTCAATAGAACCGTTGGCATGAGCGGACCATACGACATGGCGCAAATGAGCGAACCTTATAACACTTTCCGTTGGATTTTTGACTACAACGACGACAATATCAAAGAGTGCAATCCAGTGCCGTATGTAAAAACGGCTAGCGATCAGCAAATCGAGAAAATCAAAAAAATGGATATCATTTTTGCGATTGGAGAAACAGACCCATTATTACGCGGAAATCAGATGTTTGACGAAGCTTTGAATGAGAGAAACGTACCTCACTCGTTTCGTGTATGGGGCGGTTTTGCTCATGATTGGCCGTACTGGCACGAAATGGTCTTGCACTATATAGGCGGCGATGGCACCAGGTAACACGGTTAACACAGGACACAGAGCCTCGAGACTGAGAATTTGGACGAGCAAGAATCTACGGTCAATATCACCTCCGGCGGTGCGCAAGGAAATACTGCCACGTGGACCTGCCCGGCTTGCCATCTTAAAATTCCGACAACAACATCCATCTGCCCGCAAGACGGCACGCTGATTGATTCGCAAAGGGAGCTGGATCAGACGCTTGCGGAAACATACGATTTTATCGGCACCATCGGCACAGGCGGCATGGGCGTCATTTACAAAGCGCGCCAGAAGATGCTCAATAAGATTGTCGCCATCAAGATGTTGCATTCTCACCTTCTCAGTATTCAGTCGATGTTGCGCTTCCAGCAAGAGGCGAAAGCGGCAAGCAGTTTGAAACATCCTAGTGTAATTGCGGTTCATGATTTCGGCATCTCCGAGCAGGGACAGCCTTATATGGTGATGGATTTCATCGAAGGAATTACACTTGCGGAGATGCTCAGGGACAAGGGTGTGCTAGAGCTCTCGGAAGCTCTAGACATTTTCATTGCGATTGCGGATGCTCTCGAGCACGCGCATTCGCACAATGTTTTGCATCGCGATTTAAAATCGAGCAACGTGATGCTTACGGAAAAAGAAAAAGGATACGACGTCCACCTTTTGGACTTTGGAATTGCAAAGATAGTTGACTCCGACGCTGGTGGCAACCAGCATCTGACGCAGACTGGCGAAATGATTGGCAGTCCACTCTACATGAGCCCTGAGCAATGCATGGGTAAAAAGGTTGATCATCGATCAGACATCTATTCATTCGGCTGTATTCTCTACGAATCAGTCACCGGGCAACCGCCACATCGCGGCGACACTATACTTGAGACAATTTTCAAACACCTAAATGAAACGCCCAAACCTTTGCGGCTGGTACGGTCCGACATCAAATTTCCAGAAGCTTTTGAAACTCTTGTTATGAAGCTTTTAGCCACAAAGCCGGAAGACCGGGTCCAAACGATCTCGCAGGTAAAAGACGAACTGCGAAGCATTCAATCCGGCGCAATTGGAAGCGGGTTTCAGCGCAAGGCTGCAAGTGCCTTGTCACGAATTAAATTTAGAAAAGCGACACTTCTGGCGGCAATAGGTATCGTCCTTGCGTTATTCGGATTGGTGGCTCTGGGGGTATCAACACGAAACGTACAGGTTGCAGAAGAAATGAATGCTGAAAGTGCGAAGGCACTCAAGGAAGCCGCTGATCTTAGCAAGCAGAGCAGCTCTTCGCGTTCGGCAGCTGCACCTTCAATTGCTGGGGAGGAAGTAACTCCCAACACACTAAATCGCTTTTCTCCATACACGGAGAGCATGGATCTTTCAGGCAAAACATTTCGCGAAAATACGCTTTTGTTTTTGCAAAAGTTTCCTCGTTTGCATTCTTTGAATCTATCAAATACCGCAGTGAGCAGCTACGTAATTCGCCCGCTGGCAGGTCTCAAATCGCTTACAAAACTGAGTTTGAACAACACCAACTTGCCTCCGGATGCACTGGCAGAGTTGTCCAATTTTCATGGGCTCACAGAACTGAATCTCGAAAACACCGAAACGAACGACGCCACCCTGCTCGCGCTAAGTAAAATGCCGGAGTTGGAAACTCTCAGCATTCGCGACACAGCCATCACCGATAAAGGTCTGGAGAATTTGCTTGGTGCCAAGAAGTTAAAATCGCTGTCTATTAGCGGCACTTCCATTACAAATCGTGGGTTGGCATCGCTCGGAAAAATGGATCTTTCCACCCTCAATATGTGGGACACGAAAGCATCGCAAGGTGCTGTTGTGCAACTTAGAAATTGCAAGAATTTGTCTCGCCTTTGCTTGAGGAAAATCGAATTGAGCGCTGCAGATTTGCAGGCAATCTCTCAATTCTCAAAACTCAATTATCTCGAGCTATACAACATCAAATCCTTGAAGGATTCAGACCTCAATCACTTTGTTGGACTCAAATCTCTTGAAGAGTTATATATTGAAAATTGCCCTCTGACAAACGGCTCAGCAAAGTATCTGGTGCAAATGCAACAATTAGAAGGACTGGGTTTAATTGACACCAATATTTCCGACCCACTCATTTCGCAGATCAGCAGCATGGAAAATCTTGAGAAGTTATGGTTGACCGGCACCAAGGTGCGAGATTTCAAAGCCCTATCTAAGCTTAAAAATCTTGAGGAGCTGCATGTTTCAGACACTTTAGCAGACGATGTTTCCATAAAAGACATTGCCACTATTCCCAATTTAAGCAGCCTTGAAATCTGGTACTGCCAGAATTTGACACGTAATGGTCTTGCGGCGTTCGCGAGACTAAAGCCAAAGTGTTCCGTTTCTCCTGGATATCTCAATTGATCTAAATTTCAATTGGCAGCAGCCCTTTTGAGGTTTTGCACCAAGAGGGCTATTTCCCAAACAGTTTGATCTATGCTCTTTGCATCTGTGATTGCCGTAAAGACTTCGGTTTTTCCGTTATCACGCGGAACGAATGCTGACACACCAAACATGGTGCCACCGTCACCCGTGGTTAAAGCAAACTGAAACGAATAAGCTCCGGGATGATAACGATCCCAGGATTCTACTTTGGAAACCTTCAGACGGAGATAATCAATCCACTTCTGCATCAAATGCTTGATGCCTTCCGGATCAGAGTCCAGAGACATCACTTCCATGCGCCTTACACCCAATGGTGCTGCGCGAGTGAATATAGATATCTCAGGGAAAGGATCTTTCGGGGGCTGGGTTTCCTTTAGTGTCCAATCGTTTGCGAAGAGTGCAGCGTGCTTTAGAGTCGGTGCCACGCGGAAAGAAAACGTTTTACGCTCGGGAGAGCAGTATGTCACCACTGCAAAAATAAACCCAAGCGCCATGGCGAAGAATGCGCTGGACGTGTTGGAGAGGAGTGCATTTGCAGCAGGTTTACTGTCTTCATCCTTAAGTTTGTCAAAGTTAGTTCGTCCAGACTCGAGAATTTGCAAAACCATGGCAATGAGTGCCACCATCACGGCAGTAAAAATCACCATTGTGCTTATAAGCAATCCGCTCGCGTGCAAAAATACTTCCAGATATTCATACCCGACAAGCATCATGCCACCAAGCAAAGTTGCAGAAGAGGCGACCCAAGGCATCGCCTTTGGCCTGTCATGCTTCAGCGCTGCAACCGACATCCACAGCGCTGGTAACCAATAGGCAAAATAGAGATGCAACACGTTACAGTTAAAGAGAACTTCCTGATGCAACGGCGCACAGGCAACGCGCAATTCGTTGGGAAGCGGCAAATCAACAAATGTGTAGGAGAATGACACTACGCCGCTGGCAAATGCAAGCATCAAATACATCATCCAGTGGTAGCGCTGATTTGGATGAGATGCGTCCTGCGCCTTCGCGCACTTCGCAGCAGCTACTTTACGAACCAATGCCAAAAGTGCGACAAAAACTGCAGCTTTGAAAAACAGCCAGTAGCCTGAAACGTCTACATCCAAACTGAGATTTCCGGTTGCTTGGAAATTTTGCAGTTGAGTCTTTACTGTTTCAAAAAAACCCGCACTGGTAAAACACTTATCTATCGCGTTAAAACACATTGAGGTCAGGGCACCGGCAGAGTATGCACCAAGAAGTACACCGACCGGCGGAGTCGCCTCTTTAATGCGTCGATTTGCCCAGAGCAGGAAGTAATACGGCAACCCGACATCAATTACACCGCGGAACATAGTTAAAAATAGTTCGTTGACGATGCGATAATCGAAGCAACTTGCGCGCGCGTTGACCTGCAAAATAGTCAAACTGACAATGCCACCATATATGGCGAGCCGTCCGCGCGAAGGCCACATCGGCGAATCATTGATGCTGAGCTTCCAACCGATTGTGTGCATCAGCCAGAGCAACCAGATTGCAAATAGCCAAATCAGAAGAGACGAGTGAATCGGACTGCGCGCAAATGAGGACATCTGAAAGATATACTCCCAGATGAGCAGCGCCGCCAGACTGCTGATGAAAAACAGCCTCGACAATACAGCGGCATTCAAGCGCTTCTGACAAGCGAGTACAGCAACAATCCCGACCTCGCACAGAAGAACCCACTTCATCCAATGCGCAGCCATGCTGAGGAGCGGATCGTGCCAGATTACGGACTTGACCGACTTGAAGAAGGGAATGAAAGCTAAAAATGCCTGTTGTCCTGCTGTGCTCGTTTGAAAGGACAACACACTAATGATGTCGTCGCTCCAGGCTGCAATAGTCGAGATCACTAATGCGAGCAAAAATAGTGGGGTTGCCAGCGATTTCGGCAATATGCCATTAACTGAAGATGCCACCACTTTGCTGCTGCCCAGCAGTTTGTGAACAATGCCGACTCCGACAAAATAAAGTATCGGCCAGAGATAAGCATTGCTAAGGTCCAACGCCGATATTATCGCGCCGCCCAAGGGAGCTAGTCCGCCTCTCCATGCCGTTGCGCAAAGAAAAGCGATGAGCAAAATACTGTTGAATAGAAAAGCGGCTTGAATCGAAACCGGCGGATCTTTTGACTCTCGCTTCTGTGCGGGGCGCAAACTGTTTGCCAGAGCAAGGCAAACCAAACCTGCGCCAACGCCGATGGTGCAACCCGCACCAATACCAATTGCCGGACCATTGAATGGCAGAACTGTTCCTAGCCAGGGGCGCAGCGGTGTCAATATGGTGAACTGAAATCCGGCAGCAGCTCCGACAATGATGGCGGTCAACAATCTCATTACCTTCGATCGTTGCCCATATTCGGGCAGCACTGCCAGATTGAAAATCAGAGAAAATAAAATCGGCAATGTCAGCAAAGCATTGCAGTAGCTGCGTGGCAAATACAAAATGCAACTGGCTAAAAAGTAAAGAGCACCAACTGCGGTTGCAGTAAAAGCGACTCGATTGCAGACGGCGGTGCCTACCAATAACGAAGACCAGGCGCATGGCAAACACAAAATCCACAAGAGTATCGGCCAACTTCCCATCGCGTGCTTGTAGCCGGAAAAGGTTTCAATCGAGAGCGTGCCAAGATTGAACGGTGCGATCTGCACTTGCGTGAGCGGAATCACCAGGCTCAGCAGCACGCTAATCTGAATCATCAAGCGCAAAACCGGTGCCGTTTCGGCAGGTGCGGCGCCCAACTCCATACGATCCTTGGCATAGTCACGCCAGTAAAATCGCTCGAAAAATTTCCAGATTGCCTGCCCGGCACTTGACTGCCCGACTGTGACGACCAATGGTCTGAGAAGCGGCAATTCACCCGTCTTCCGCAAGAAGGCGTAGACAAAATCGCCGATTACCGCAAGGAAAGGAAAGATGCCCACCAAATAGTTGGCGAACTTTCTAAGGGTTGCGATTGCCTGGAATGGATTCATGGCACACAGTTGTCAGCCTATCAATGATATAAGCTTATTGGCGAGTATGAGCATATGCGACCTCACTTCAACCAATTTCTATTGCTTCTAGCCCTGTTTGCGACAGGCGGACCCAGCCTCGCCGCGGATGATGACGCGCAACGTTTTCTATCTCTACAGCAAGCTCGCGAGTACATGGTTACGCTGATCAATCGCGACCGGCAGGCGCACGGATTGTCCCCGGTGATTCTCGATCCGGTAGCGAGCCAGGCGGGCCAAATTCATACCGATGATATGGTGCTGAACAACCACGGCGGGCACTATGACACGGACGGCAAAAAGCCGTGGCAGCGCTACACTCAATGCGGCGGAACAGGATACGTTTCTGAAAATGCCTTCTGGTGGCCGGCAAGGTCGTATGAAGGCGATACCGAGTTTGATGCAGACAAAGCACAAGAATTGCTCAAAAATGAGAACAGACAGTTTGCACTGCATCCGGTGCAAACGTTCAAGAAAAGTGACATCGAAGAAGCAGAGTCTGCTTACTACAACGAAAAACCGCCTAATGATGGACACCGGAAGAACATTCTCGATCCCATTCATAATGGAGTCGGAATTGCTTTCTCTCTGGCCGCCAACGGAACCGAATACCGTTTTGCCAACACGCAGGAATTCACCGAGAATTACGGGCAGTTCGACAGGCTGCCGGCCGACATGAGCCGACCATTTTATGTAGGCGGACTGCTGGCACCTGGCTGGAAAGTTCAGTGCGTATCAATTTCCTGGGAGCCGGCGCCGCAACCGATGACACCGGAATCAATCGACAAACTGGAGTCTTACAAGCATCCAACTAAAACCCTGCAAAACTTTTTCGCAGTCCCCTGGGCAAAACCGCCAGTGGAGACGCGAGACTACAACGGTCAACAGCAATTCCGCGTCGTGGTGACACCGGAGAAGGGCTGGAAACCGGGGCTGTATTACGTCGACGTGCGCGCGGAATTCAAAGGCGGGAAAGCTGAAATCGTTTCACGCAGGACCTTGAGTTGCTACTAAAGGCGGCGGATTATTCTAAATTGATTAAGGAAGGCTCCAATTGTTGAAACACCGCCAAAAGACGTCTACATAAGTCTTTTCAGCCTCGCAAACTGAAGACGTCTGAATCGAAAAAAGCCTTGCAAGGCAACAGCAACCGGTTTCCCCCGCCACTAAAGGCTATTGAAATCCCTTTACTAATTCCATATATGCTGGAAGCGTCAGTTTAACCCTCAATCTCGGAGTTTAAAACAAATGTTTCGCATAATAGCTTTGTTAGCTCTGCTTGCTGGCATTGGCTACGGCGGATTCTTCCTCTGGTCTTCGACACCGGAATATTCGATTGGCCAGGTGAAAGATGCGTTCAATGCTCACGACAAAGCGAAATTCGACAAGTTTGTCGACGCCGATGAATTTGCCGGCTCGATGGTAGACGACATGCTCACTAATCCAGTCAAAGAAGTTCTCGGTGGTGGCAGCATCGGTCGCTGGGTGGCAGCAGGCATGACCGGAATCATTAAACCGCAATACGTCACCAGCTTTAAAAACGACCTGTACTCGCTGGTTGAAAAAGGAAGCTTCAACCAAGCTAATGATGATTCGATGATGTCGCTCGCCGCCGTCGAACGCCGCCTTTGCCTCAGCCAAAACGATCTTCGAAAAGTAGAGAACGTCAAAAGCGACGGTAATCTTGCAACAGTAACGGTGGTGCTTCACAACAAAATGCACGACAAAGACTTAAAACTCAACGTACAAATGCAAAAAGCGGACAACCACTGGCGCGTCATCAAAATGCTCAACTTCCCCGAATTCGCAGCAAGAATGGTGGAAGTGGAAAGCGTCCACCAAAACGAACAACCAGATAAAGTAAGACGAATCTAGTCGACCACTTCACCGGCATCTAAGCTCTTGATGCTCGCCTTTCTTTCAGAAAAGGTTGCTTCCATCTCAATTTTCAACCGAGCGATCAGATCAGCAGCCGGCATACTTCTCGCCAGTGGTGCGCCCTGTCCTGCCCACTGTGCGCCATAACCACCCTGACCCGATTCCTTCGCCACGGAGTTGAGAGCTTTTCCAGCATCGTAAGCAATTGGATAGTCGGGTATCGTTGATTGGTCAACTTCTTGCCCCATAGCGGTAAACAAATTCGGCAAACAACGAGCTGGGCGTCCGGAAATTGATCTGGTCATCACAGTATTTGCAGCGGCATCGGACTGAAGCGCGGCTCTAAAATACTTATCAGCAGATGATTCAGGACAGCCGATGAATGCGGTTCCGAGCTGAGCAGCTTGTGCGCCCAGAGCAAGGCACGCCGCTATACCGGCACCATCCATAATACCGCCTGCGGCGATGACCGGAATGTCCAGTTTGCTCACCAAAAGACGTGTCAAGGTTGCCATACCAAGGCAGTTGTCCGTTTTTCCCGGATCGAACATGCCGCGGTGCCCACCGGCTTCAAATCCCTGAGCCACCACGGCGTCAATTCCTGCTTTTGCAATTTGAACACCTTCTTCCAGGTTAGTTGCGCTGGCGAAAAGCACTACGCCAGCTTCCTTCAGTCGTCTGATTTTGTCAGCTGACGGCAAACCGAAATGGAAGCTGACGACTTTCGGACGAAGTTCTAAAAGAATCTCTAGCAACCGATCGTCATCATTGAAACTCTTGTATATCTCTTGCAACTTTGTCGGCGGTTGCGCGTGATGCTTTTCGAAGTAGGGAGTCAATGTTGAGATCCACGCCGCCTCACGCTCTGCGTTTGCAGTAGCGGGTGTGTGGCAAAACACATTTACGTTGAAAGAATTGGTGGTGAGTGCCTGAGTCGCGCGGATCATTTCACCGCCACCTTCGGCACCAGCAGCGCCGACGCCAATCGAGCCTAATCCACCCGCGTTGGAAACGGCTGCCGCCATCGCCGGAGTGGACACTCCTGCCATCGGCGCCTGAATGATTGGCAGTTGAATTTCCAGAAGTTCCAGAAGTGTGTTCACACGCTCACCTGCTGATTGCTACCCCCAAGGTAGCAGAACCACTCCACCTTTGGCGATATTTTGAGAGACAAGCTCATGTGCTTTGGACGCCTGGTCGAGCGGAAGGGCGCAATCGACAATAGCCTTGACTTCCCCGTCCCGAATTCGATCAAGCCATAGTGCAAAGTCTTCGATATCAGCAGTGAGAGATCCACGGATTTGTTTTAGCCCGAAAAAAAAGTTTCTGATATCGAACTTCACTTCGGTGCCGGACATAAATCCCATCGCCACAATTATGCCGCGTACCTTCACAGCATTGATTGTTTTCTCGAAGCTGTCTCCACCAAGACTGTCAATCGCAACATCTACACCGCGTCCGCTGGTCCATTTGGAAATAGCTTCTGCGAAATCAGACTCTCGCGTGTTGATTACCAATTCGGCGCCGGCGGACTCTGCTACCTTTGCGGACTCGCTGGTTCGAACGGTGGTGGCAACGCGAGCGCCAAGCGTGCGGGCAATCTGAATGCTCATCAGTCCGGTGGCAGAACCGCCTGCATGAACAAGAACGAAATCTCCTTCCTTCACTTCACCGACGATTTGCACCGCATTCAGTGCAGTGAGAAACGGCACAGGTAATGAAGCAGCTTCTTCGATCGGCAGTCCGGTCGTGTCAGGTAAAACAAATTCCTGCGGAATTACTATATATTGCGCATAGCTTCCTGGCAGTTGCAAACCGCGCATAGAATAACTCGGGGCAATGGTTGTCGGTCGTATCCCAAATTCCTTTGCATCGGCTGGATATCCCGGCATGGCAAACACTCTCTGTCCAAGTTGAAACTGCCCGACGTCCGCACCCAACGCCGCAACTTCGCCGACCGCATCCAGTCCCAATACATGAGGGAATGTGAGTTCGGTGGTAATGTCTCCTTGACGAATGTAATGATCGAGGCGATTGACGAGAGCGCCCAAGACTTTCACAAGCACCTCACCAGGGCCGGGCTCCGGTGTCGGCACTTCTTCAACTTTTAAGACCTCAGGTCCACCAAAACTACGGATTACGGCAGCTTTCATTGATTTTCGCCCAGGCGAATTCGGTGCGCGGCAGAATAAATATTAAACCGCTTGTCTCTCACAAAACCCATCAATGTAATGCCGCAATCATTCGCCAGCTCGACCGCCAGACTTGATGGTGCGCCGACAGATGCCACAATAGGAATACCTGCACAAGCGGCCTTCTGGATTAGTTCAAAACTTGCTCTGCCGCTCAGCATGAGAATGCAATTACATAAAGGCAGCTTACTCAACTTCAATCGCGAACCGATGAGCTTATCCAACGCGTTATGTCGTCCGACGTCTTCTTGCACAGCAATAAGCTGCCCATCGCAATCAAACAGTGCTGCGGCATGACTTCCGCCCGTAGAATCAAACGCATCTTGTCGATTGCGCAATTTGTCTGGAAGTTTGCATATCAGTGCACCACTTATGGTGATGTCGTCTGCATTGGTACGCGTCTGCGCTAAAGATGACAAACGGGACAAAACAGACTCGATTGATTTCTTGCCGCAAACACCGCAGCTTGAATTGACGAAAGAATGGCGTTCTAGCAACTCTTTCTCAATAGGCACTCCGGATCTAAGAGAAACCCCAACAAAATTGCAGTCTTTAACCCAGGCATTATCGACGTCAGCGATTCCGCCAATAACTCCTTCGCCGAACAAAAATCCAAGTGCCAGCTCTTCGTCATTACCGGGAGTGCGCATTGTCACGGCAATCGTCTGGTTGAAATCTTTGCCTTCGAAATGTCCGGCGACAAAAATCTCGAGCGGCTCTTCCACCGCGATAGCATCGCGGCTTTGCTGCGCCGCTCCGGCATCGAATTTCAAAGCTAGCACTTCAACGACGTTTCCTTTTCCCGAGACGGCATTTGCATCATCAGAATTCAAAGTCGTCGTCATTGCGTTTTTGTCCCCTGCGAGGGTTTTACATCAACGACGACCTGCTTCATTAGGGGCTGATCGCTCTGAATGCTGTAGTCCCCGATTGGGCAGAGAGCATTGCACTCCGGCATATAACCGGCAGCACTGCCCTTAGGAATGTTGTATTTAACGACGCGAAACTGCTTAATCGTTCGCTCTGTACCGTCTTTTGCATAGCTGGTGATATCAATGAAATCAAATTGCTTCAGCTTTCTTTCCCGCATATCTTCTTCATTCATGAATAGAAGCGTCCGCAGGTTTTTAACACCACGATATCGATCATTGTCGGAATAGACGGTTGTGTTGAACTGATCGTGGCTGCGCAAAGTGCACATCATCAACTTTCCATCCGGAGGCAGTGCGTTGTGCAATGGAGCCGCAGAGAAATTTGCACGTCCGGTATCAGTGTTGAAAACCAGCTCTCGGGCAGGTTGAGCGAGGCGAAATCCTAGAGGCTGCCGGACGCGTCGATTGAAGTTTTCAAAACCGACTAAAGCTTCCGCCATCTTGTCGCGGATTAAATCGTAATTGCCTGTGTATTTCTCCCACGGCGTCTTCGATTCAGGCAAGGTCGCTCTGGCAATACCGCTTATGATGGCACACTCGGACATTAATGATGTCGAAGCTGGAGTCCTCATGCCTTTCGACAAGTGCACCATGCTCATAGAGTCTTCTACAGTAATCTGCTGCTGTCCGCCCGATTGCTGATCGAATTCGGTTCTGCCGAGACATGGCAAGATTAGAGCTTCTTTTCCATGCACCACATGGCTGCGATTCATTTTCGTGCTGACATGCACAGTCAAGCCGCAGCGCCTTAAGGCTTCGAATGTATACTCCGTATCGGGCGTCGCCGAAGCGAAGTTGCCACCCATACCGATGAAAACACCAATCTCGCCTTTATACATTCCTTCGATAGTCTGCACAGTATCGATACCATGCTTTCGAGGAGACTTGATATCGCAAGCGTTATCTAATCTGGCGAGCCACTCTTCGGACGGACGATGGTCTATGCCGCAGGTTCTATTACCCTGAACATTGCTATGCCCGCGAATCGGGCACGGTCCAGCACCTTCTCTGCCGATGTTGGCGCGCAGCAGCAACACATTAGTGATTTCGCGAATGGTATCAACCGCAAATTCGTGTTGGGTGACACCCAGGCACCAGCTGATGATGCAGCGCGGGGCACTTCGATAAATGGCAGCAGCTTTGAAAATCTCTTCTTTCGGCACACCCGCTTGCAGTTCGATCTCTTCCCATGATGTGGCCTTGCAGATGTCGCGATAATTGTCGAAACCTGCAGTGTACTTCTCGATAAACGCTTTATCGATGGCGGTATCGTCAGTCTCAGAAAGTTCTAGCAAATATTTGGCGATGCCGCGCATAATTGCCATGTCACCGCCGATGCGCGGCTGCAAATTCAGCGAACTGGTCTTGGTCGACCTGAAAAGAAGCATATCCATAATTTCGTGAGGCGTGATCGCGTCGGTGGCAGCAACCTCAATCAATGGATTGATATGCACAATTTTCATATTGCGCTCTTTGACGCCATCTCCAAGCGCGGTCAACATACGCGGTGCGTTAGTCGCGACATTGACGCCCATCACAAAAATGGCATCCGAGTTTTGCCAGTCGTTAAGATCGCATGTCCCTTTGCCGGTGCCTATTGACGCTGTCAAAGCGCGACCGCTCGCTTCGTGGCACATGTTGGAGCAGTCAGGCAAATTATTGGTGCCGAACTCGCGCGCAAATAATTGATAGAGGAAAGTCGCTTCGTTAGACAACCTGCCGGAGGTGTAAAAACTTGCAGCGTCAGGAGATGGCAGAGCCTTCAGGTGTTTGGCAATGAGCGCAAATGCGTCCTGCCATGCTATGGGCTCATACTTATCCGTGCTCGGGTTATACACCATCGGCTCGGTGAGCCGCCCTGCATCTTCGAGTTGAAAATCGCTCCATTCGAGCAATTCCGTCACTGTATGTTCGCTGAAAAATTCGCGCCCGACGCGCTTCTTTGTCATCTCCCAGGTGACGTGCTTGATGCCGTTCTCGCAAATGTCCATCTTCAGACCCTTGCGATCATCCGGCCATGCACAGCCAGGACAGTCGAATCCACCATCCTCGTGATTCATCTTGAAGACAGCCTCGACGCCTTCTACGATCTCGCGCTGCTCGAGCAAAACACGTCCGACACTGAAAGCGGCACCCCAAGCAGCCGCCGGATGTTTATAGTCGTTTTGAGAAAACTTCGGCTTTGAAGATTTCGGGGTCGGAACTTTCTTCTTAGGCATTACGACCTTCGTCGATCACGACTTATTTCGATTTTTCCGGATAGCTGAAGATCGGCGGTCCTTTCTGAAGCTCGTTGATGATCTTGGGCGAAACACCAAAGTTGGTTTCAAGCAACCTTTCCGGTGTCTTCGTCAGCCATTCCGTCAAAGAGATCTCTTCGTAGGTTCCTGAATTGAACGCTGCCAGAACTTCGCACTCTTCGTCGCCGACAGTTTCCAAATAGTGACCGCATCCCATCGGAACATATCCGACGTCACCAGGTCCGAACTCACGTGTGATGCTGCGACCTTGCGAGCCGAATACAGTCATTTTCGCACGACCTTTGATGTAATACTGCCATTCATCGGCATTTGGATGCCAGTGCAATTGGCGCATCGCATACGGTTTCATTTTCAGAATGGCACCGGACATCGTGGTCGAAATTGGAAACTGTTTTTGGTCGACCATATTGAATGATCCGCCTGGTGTCACCACTGGTGCTTTCGAACCCAATCTAAAACGGTGGGTCAAAGGCGGCGGGTTATCACTGCCCGGCTCCGGATCTTGCGGAAGCGGCGGTGGAACGGGTCCCTGACTTATGTAGACTTCTTTCTTCGGAAAAGTTTTGAACGAATTTTCAGGCATGCCGAAATTCTTGCTCAAAACGCTCGGCGGTGTTTGCGCAATCCAATCGCTGACACTGAACGTAGCAAATTCAGAAAAATAACCGCTGTCGAAAATCAGCAGAAAGTGGCATTCTTCATCGCCCAAGCCTTGAATTGAATGACCATGACCGCGCGGGAAATACCAGACATCGCCCGGTCCGAAATCTTTGATCTCATGGTGTCCTTGCGGATCGATTACTGTTACTCGGCAATGACCTTTGAGAACATAAGCCCACTCGGCAGCATTGGCGTGCCAGTGAAGCTCTCGCAAAGCGCCGGGCTTCAAAAACATCGAAACACCCGCCATTCCCTTCGAAATCGGGAAGTTTCTTGCGGTAGCTTCGTTCGATGCACCGCCCGGATGTTCTTTGAGCGGCTGCTTGCCGAGCTCGTATTTGATCTCAGGCATTCCACTTGCCGGATCGACAGCGGCAACGGTTTCGGCAGCAGCAGATGTTTTGCCGTATTCGTCCGCAATCGCTGCGGCGCTTGCAAGACTGAAGACACATGCGACAGCAACGGTTAAGGCACGGGAAATTTTAGTATCGATCATATTCATCATCTATTTAGGGAAGGATGATCGTAGCCTATTGACATACACCTTCCGCCCAGCCACAGTGCGCGAAAGCTGAAATCAACTAAAGATAATTTCGACTTTATATGAATCTGCCATAATCGACCGCCTCATTCACACCCGATTTTGCTCCATGACGACATTAACCGCCGACTACGTAAATCCGCTCGTGACGACCGATCAGGGCTTTTTGAACAACCCTTATCCGGAGCTTGCCAGACTGCGCACGGAAGCACCGATCTGGTGGTGTGAGCAAAACAAGTATTGGATAGTCAGCAGCTACGCGGACGTTCAAGCAGTTTTGAAAGACGTCAATTTTGAAAAACAAATTCAGACTTGGAAACACGCGCCATCGACAATTCTGGCGAATTTCATTCCGTCCATCAAATTTCTTCGGCAGACTACATCGAAATGGTTGCTCAATTTAAACAAACCAGATCACACGCGCATTCGCGGAATTGTGGGCAAAGCTTTCAGCACGTCGACGGTCGAAAAACTGCAACCCCAGATCGAAGAATTAGCTGCTAAATTTGCCGACCAATTAGACACCGCAGAGCAACCGTTTGATTTGATCGAAAAATTCTCTCTTCCATTTCCACTAGCTGTAATCGGCTTGATATTAGGCATCCCCTTGAGCGATGCGGAAAAACTAAAGAGCTGGTCGAATCAAGTAGTCGGTTTGATCGGTGGGCAAAGAGATCCAAAACGCTTGATGGCTGCCGGAAAAGCGATGAGAGAATTCTCCAAATATCTTGAACCGCACATTGAAGAAAGGCGCGCACATCCAAAGGACGATCTGCTGTCTGTTTTAGTGCAAGCTCGCGAGAACAATTCGTCGCTCAGTCTTGAAGAACTGATTTCCACCAGCATCCTTCTGCTTATTGCCGGTTTCGAAACGACAGCAAATTTGATTGCCAACACTGTCGTTTGTTTTGACAAATTCCCAGATCAAGCGGCTATATTCAAAAAAGATTTTTCGAAAGCCGATGCTGTGATAAGAGAAGTTTTGAGATTTGAAAGTCCGGCTCAATCAGCGCCTAGATTGGCGAAAGAAGATGTTGTACTGAGCGGGCACACAATTAAAAAGGGCGACCTGGTTTGGGTGCTCATGGGCAGTGCCAATCGAGACGCCTTACAATTTGAAGAGCCGGACAGATTTGACATCACGCGAGACGCGACGCGTAACCTTGCTTTCGGTGATGGAATTCACAGATGCGTCGGTGCGGGGCTGGCAGAACTGGAAGCAACCATTGCGATAAAAACTCTTTATGAGAGGTTTCCCAACCTGCGCGTAGCGGGGCCTGCGGACTATCGCGCACCTTTTGGTTTGCGCGGTCCTAAAACTTTACCGGCACGCGTAAAGTAGATATTTGAAAACCTCAAAAATTCGCACACAGGAATCATTATGTTTAAGCCTGCATCGATAGCCTTCCTCGCCCAGCTCGTTTTCATCCAATCTGTAGCCGCCGCCGACATCATGGAAGTAACGACTTACCACAACGACGAATGCAAAGCGCAGTCCGGACAAACGTGGATGGCACTGTTTCCGACCAAAGATGGTCAATTTGAACTAAAGAACACCAAAGTGAAATTGACGATGGTGAATGATGCAATCAATGACGAAGCGCCGGATAAGAAAACGGGCAAACAGATAACTATCCCGGAAAAGCAAGAACCTCTCGTTTTGCTGCATGGCATTCCCGGTCTGAGCGCGCGAAAAGTCGTGACCTGTTCGACTAATAAGAAAGAGCATCTGGATATCAATCAAAAACTCAGCCTCAAGCTCGGAAGACACCAATTAACCCTGAGCACCACCGGCAGTTTATCGAAAGAAGAAAAAGAATTGCGCACCAATTACAAAATCATTCTTGAAAGTGGTGGCGTAAAACAAACAATTGTCCACCACAATCAAATTTCTTCCGATACGGCACCATCACTCCTGTGGGCAGGAGATCTCGACGGAGATGGGAAGATCGACCTCATAATGGACACGACCGACCATTACAATGTGCGCGATCTGACGCTTTTTCTCTCAGGCAAAGCAAAACCCGGTGCGCTCGTCCAAAAAGTCGCACATCATATATCGACAGGCTGTTAGCTATTTCCAGATCCAGTGCATGCGATTGGGAACGAAGTATCCCCAAGCTGCCAGTTGTTCGTCAAGATTGGCATTATAGGAGATGCAGTGTCTGAGAATCTCTGCACACTGCCTGTTGCCAATGAAGCCTTCAGCATTGAGTGAATAGCAACGCAAAGCAGTTACGCAATTTTTGTCGTTCAAGTAATTGGCAGACAAAAGTTTTTTCGCAACCTGGCGAGGCGATAGTTCGAGACCTTCAAAAAAGCTTTCCATCGTTTTTTGACTGATCACGTTTGCTGCAACCAGAAGCTGCGTCAAAGAGAATGAAGGCGCCATAGGCGAAACCGGCGGCTCCAGTTCACCCAGGGCCTGATATATAGATATCTGCTTGCTGTGCGCATTTTTCAATGCATCCGCTGCTTGATAGGCTTTAATAGCATTGTCGGCAATCATTCCTTGCAAGACAATCGCGTTTTCTAAAACTTCGTGATTGATCAAGCCTTGCTCGATGAATAATTGTCCAATCTGACGCCCGCGCAAAACATGCAGCTCCAGGCATTCCATGAGATCGCTTTCTGAAATAAATCCGGCCATCGCGAAGAGTTCGTAAAGCTTCGGTCCCTGACCAGGCTCTTCCGGATAAATGTGATATCTGAAGAGAACCTCTTCAATCGTCATATTGGTCTGTTTGACGAGCTCAATTGCGCGCAACGCGGACATTTGATCGATCTTCTCTTCTTGTTTCAACATGCAGCAAACGATCGCCGCTTTCATCATCAATTCGCTGACGTCACGATGGAAGACCAAAACGCGACCCATCTGCATACCGTTTTCCAACGATACTTTGAGGGCGCGACCGACTTGATCTGCGTTGACTACTGCAGCTTCCAAAAGAAGACTGGTAATTTCATTTGAAAGTGAAGGCAACAATTGAGTTTTCTTGTGCACGTCACCCAGTGCAGCCAGCGCATCGTCAAAGCTCAGTTGCTGTGATGTCGCCAGACGCAGCGCCTTGATGGCGGTATCAGGGGAAAGAGCGTTCTCTTTGATCATCTCTTCTGCCTGAAGAACTCTGCCCATCTTGAACTGACTTACATGACCGAGCATGACCAAAACCTTGTTGAGCGGGGTGTCAAGACGGTCCACCGATGCGTATGCTTGTTCAATTGTATGGAGGTCGATGATACGTGCTCCTGTCAGCAGCAAGGAAAGCACTTCATCTCGATTCTTTGTTAGCATGCGAAACTCCCACTCGACGGTAACCCGTCGAATTGAATTTTTTGATGGTGAGGCTACATCCAGTAAGTTTTCTCAGTATAGAACTCGGTCATACCTGTCGGTAGGCACTTTACCCATATAGAAGTACGCCCATTCTTATAAATGCATCGCGCGGGATGCCCAACCAGCGGCATTCTCACCCTTTAGGGGGACGAATTGACCTATAAGCAGAGCTCCCACAAGCCGGCTGGGGGGGGCGGTGGGAGTTGCGAAGCATGTTGGTTGGGCGAAAAATTGACTACACAACTGACTTCAGGACAGTGTCGGACACCATCTCGTCGAGCCAGGCTACTCCGCGAGCTACTGTATTGATGGCGTTTTCGAGCTTTGTTACTGAAGCGCCCTTCACGCAATAGCCAGCTGCACCCGCATCCAGAGCTTCAAAGATGTACCTATCTTCCGAATGACTGGTCAGAATAAGTACCTTACAGTCCAGAAAAGTCTTGATCCGGCGGGTAGCTTCCAGACCGTCGTATCCGGGCAGACCTATATCCATAAGGATAAGATCGGGTTGGAGCTCGCGCGCGCTCTCGACCGACTGAGGTCCGTCGCACGCCATTCCAATCACCTGAACATTGCGCATCTGCTGAAGCACGCACTTCAAACCTATGCGAAGCATCTCCTGGTCATCGACAATCAGCACACTGATCATGCCGTGCTGACAGACGTCTTTGTCATTGTTTTCCATTTATTGATTGAAAACCTCGATCAATGCGAACACAAACGACACCGCGAGCATGCATGCGCAAACAGCAAACAAAGCGCAGCACCCGAAACGGATGGCTTGAGTTGGAGATATGAAACAGTGACACCGAGCCCTATCATCAATTTGGCTTAAACCGTCCTCAAGCGCATCACCAGAAAGTGGGATCTTTCAGGTGATTTTTACCATCCGGAAACTTAGTGTCTCGAAGAAACTATTGGCACATATACCTTTCCGGCAAAATAGAGCGCTGGAATTTAATCAACCACTCTCACGAGTGATGTTTTGCTTCGAAACTTCAGTCACAGTGGTACAAACAGTGACCCAACCTGGAAAATTCATCCGAGGCGCCTGGCGCTTTCGGCGTTTTTTGCTGCAATGGACTTTGATGCAATCTTGACAAACAAGAACGGGGAAGAAATATACAA
>PNKB01000032.1 GCA_013997645.1 Cyanobacteria bacterium PR.3.49 | reverse complement strand
TCTGCAGCGATTGCGCACCGCTCGATGCAGCGGGGCCACGCCGCTTTTATCGTATGAATTTGGACAGGCACCGAGTTTGACCAACCTGGAAACTGTTTCAAATTGCGCCTTTGGATTCCAATTTTGAAGTGTCGGTCCACCATCGCACGCATAGTGCAAAGGCTCAGCACCACGGCGATTGCGAGCGCAAACGTCGGCACCGTTTTTCACCAAGAGCTCAATTATCTCAACACTGTACGCCATCGCGGCGACATGCAATGGCGTGTCACCTGCGTAGATGTAGTGCTTCAACTGATCGACAAAATACTCAGTGGCGTTCTCGCGTGTGGCGCCGATATTCACAGCCTTAGCCGCCTCTCCTGGCGTTTCAGCAATTATGAACTTCACCGCCGCAAAATCGTCCGCAAGAATCGCAATAATTAACTCCGGAAGTTTCAAGATCACCGCCACCGCCAGATGCACCTATAGCTTTAACTCCTCTTGACCTTTAATTGCCTTACAGCTAGCTAAGGTGCTATAAAACCTGAATTCTCGGGCAAGAACCGATAACCGGTTGTTGGCAACAGTGGCTCACATTCAGCGAGGCGCACGAACTTGGCAGTAGCAGCAAAAACCAAAAAAGCTTCACAGCTCAGCTTCTTCGGACTTCCGGAAGAGCATTCGAATGAGGAAACCTCGCAGGTTGTAGTCATTCCGGCGCCATACGAGAACACGACCAGCTACGGTCGCGGCACGAAGAACGGTCCCAAAGCGATTTTGGACGCCAGCCAACAGGTCGAGCTGTTCGACGACGAGTTGTGGGTCGAGCCGTACAGAGTCGGTATCGCCTCCGGCGCCGAAGTCAAAATCGCGCCGGTAACGAGCGAAACCGAAAACCCATTTCAAGAATTGACCGACGCAGTCAAGTCGCAGCTCGTCAAAGGCAAATTCCCGATTGTTTTGGGCGGCGAACATGCTTTATCCATCGGACCGGTCAGAGCCTGCATGGAGCGCTATCCCGATCTTTCAATCCTGCAAGTCGACGCGCACGCCGACATGCGCAAATCCTACGACGGCAATGCATACAGCCACGCTTCCGTCAGCTACCACCTGTACAAGATGCTGCCGAAGCCGGCGCTGACCAATGTCGGCGTACGCAATATCAGTGCAGAAGAAGTTGAGTGGATGGAGCAAGAGCAGCCCAACGTCAAAATTTACTGGGCGCGCCAACAAAAGAATTGGAACTTCCAGGAAATCATCAACACGCTTTCCGACAACGTTTATCTCACTATCGATGTGGACGGTCTGGATTCGTCAATCATGCCCTCGACAGGAACTCCAGAGCCGGGCGGCATGGACTGGTATCAACTGATGGATCTGATCAAAACGCTTTGCATTCGCAAAAATGTAGTGGCCGCAGATATCGTTGAGCTGTCCCCGATTCCGAAGCTGCACGGACCGGATTTCCTCGTTGCGAAATTGCTCTACAAATTGGTGGGCTACAAATTCGCGCTCGAGCTGGGCGTTTCGAAGAAGTATTTGTAGTTTTAGTGAATCACTGGACTTGGTTCGGCCGTCCACGCTTTATGCAGTTTAGACAGGTAACTCGTTCGTGGCGAATTCCTTTGCGTCCGCACACGGTGGAACCATACCCAACGGACGTTCTTGCATTAGAACTTGGGTAGTGTAATGGTTTTATTGAAACCGATACTCCAATATTTGCCAACGCTTCTTGAACTGTAGGATTTTGCAAATGGAGGCGAAAATCTACGGGCGATTCCCTTATGGCAGATAGTAGAATTTTTTTTACAATCCAAAACCTCCGCTGTGCAAGGCTTTCGAGCCCGACGGAGATCACGGGCATGCGATCAATACCGCTCTTTTACCCTACAACCATGCACTTTTTTGTTATTATACCAATTCGCATAACCAGAAACTGCAACGTTTATAAGCTTTTGACAGATTACGCAGTTTGCGTTACGCTTGATGCGTAATGAAAAATCCATTTGAATACGGAGGAATTGTTCGCGCCGATGCTTTCTGCAATCGACGGAACGAACTCGACCAAGTTCGACGTTCGATGGAAAATGGCGATAACCTATTTATGTACTCCGAGCGGCGCCTCGGGAAGTCATCTCTAATCCTCCTTGCACTGTCTGAACTACCAAAATCAGATTACCGATACATTTACGTAGATCTATGGCCCACAAACTCCGAAGCCGATTTTATAGGTGTTTTCGCTAAAGCAATAACAGAAGCATTCACATCGTCACCTGAAAAAATGCTGGAGTTTGGAAAACAGTTTTTTGGGTCGCTTCGCCCAGTTGTTTCACTGGATGACTCTGGAAAACCACAAATCAGTTTCGGTGTCGCAAAAAACAACCCCTCAAGCTATTCGTTCGACAACATACTTGAAGTACCTCAAAACGCCGCACTAAAGTTCAAGAAGAAAGTCGTAGTGGTGCTCGACGAATTCCAGCAAGTACTCTCTTACGACTCAGACACCGCAGAACGAAGGCTACGGTCAGCTATCCAAAAACAAAATGAGGTAGCCTACATCTTTCTTGGTAGCAGAAAGCATTTGATTCAGAAAATGCTCACCGACAGGTCACGACCCTTATATCGTGCCGGTGCACATCTCATGCTTCGGCCAATTGACAAAAAGCACTGGCTTCCATTCATTCGCGAACGATTTATTCGAACCAATAAACAAATTGACGAAAACTGTATTTCAAAACTAATTGGATTAACCGAAGGTCATCCGTTTTACACGCAACATCTCTGTAATACCTTGTGGGAATTGACCGAACCAAACGATTCAGTTTCGGAAAAAACTATTGATGATGCAGTTACTCTTTTGCTCGAAAGAGAGGATTATGCATTTTCCACACTCTGGGAATCACTATCCCTAAATCAACGCAAACTGATGGAAGCTTTTGCATTCGGAGAAAGCGGCAGCAAACCATTCAGTGCTAACTCTATACAAGCTTCCGGATTAAAAACACCGTCAAATGTTCAGCGCGCACTACAACCGCTGATTGAAAAAGACCTCGTAGATCAAGAAGCCGGTTCTTACTTTGTTCTTGATAGATTTTTGAGACTTTGGATTCAAAAAAGAGCCAACAGGTGGTTACACTCTGAACCTACTTAGCGACGCCAAAAAGTGTTTGAGGGACCGATCACTCAGTCCCTCTAGAAAGCAGATTGTTAGCCGCTATCGATTAAAAGTTAGTTGATTGCTTTTATAGCAGTACCCCCAATTGAACCGTTCCGACTAAACGCAGCTACCTGATCACCCCAATCAGGTTGTCATTCTCAGGAGTTCGAGTTATCCATTCAGATTGCTCAGTTCTAGAACTCGAGAACGCCGGCACCCCTCCGGCAGAACTTTTGTTTTTCGAACCATCCTCCATCGTTTGACATACGCATCTATACGCCGCCAAAATTTCCTGGACACCTTTTCCAAAAATTAGTCGCGTTTAATCTTTAATGCCGGAAAGCCAACAAAATCGAGAAATCTATCTCTATATGGAGCAAGCCCTCCAGCTCGCCCGCCAGTCGGAGGAGGACGTACCTGTGGGGGCTGTAATCGTCCACGACGGCTCGGTGATTGCCACGGGGGTAAACGAGCGGGAGCGCAATCTGGACCCAGCGGGACACGCAGAGATTGTGGCGATGCGAAAAGCAGCCCAGATTTTGAAAAACTGGCGCCTGACCGGATGCCGGCTTTACGTGACCCTGGAGCCCTGCGCTATGTGCGCGGAGGCAATCATCCAGGCACGCGTTTCAACTATCGTCTACGGCGCCTATGACCCCCGCTCCGGCGCCTGCGGATCTGCCTACAATTTGTTTGTCGCCGGACGCCCCTACCCTATGCCCGAAGTGATCGGCGGGATTATGGAAGCGGAATGCAAGGAATTGCTTACCGAGTTTTTCCGCTCGCGCGACTGAGATTAGGTCCGGCACGCTTTCGGCTTTTCGCAGCTGCACTTTCTTCCTTTCAATAGAGATCCTTTTTCAAAATAGGGTTAGAGTAGATCTGTAACCCTATTGCACTCCCTTGCCTTGAAAAGCGCCACAATTGTTTTTGCAAATTATCGCCGCCAATTTTGGGCGCTGCTGGCCGCATCGATATTTATTGCGCCTGCCTTTGCCGAATCGAAAGAACCCGGCACCGCTGTTGCGCCTCCCGACCCAAAATTAGTAAAAGAGCGCGCTGAAGCGCAAAAACGCGCCGAGGAATTTTTCAATCGCAAGCCAAAATCGCAAAGTGAGAAAGCGATTTTGTATTTGCAGAAATACCGCCCGGATCTTGCTATTCAGGTCTACGCAAAAGCGCTGATCAAAGCTACCAAAGCGGATTTGAAAAAACAGGAAAATCGGGCGAAAGTAGCCGACTTGCTGACCTTGATTGGTCGTTCTTTCAAGCTGGACGAGAACGATCTCACGTCGTGCTACCTGTATAGAACAGCCCTGAAATACAATCCTGGCGACGTCACAACCAAAGCGTTTCTTCTGGAATCGCTGATTACTACGGCGCAGTTTGCCGAAGCTGAAAAAATCAGCAAGGAGCTCGCTGCATTGAAAACAGACGATGGCAACGCTTTGCGCGCTCTGTCGAATTACGCGCTGCTACTCGACGACTACAAGACTTGCAGCGCTTATCTCGAACGCGCAAGCAAAATCAAAAACGATCCGCTGCGCTATATCACGCTGCGTTTGATGGGGCAGGTGCGCATAAGACAGGGGATTGAGGAAAACGTTTCCAATCTTTTTCGGGAAGCTGCGCAGTCCGCAGAAAGCCCATATGAACAAGAGCTGCACTACGGCAGCGCCGCGCTTGCTTCAAGCAAACCTGCCGACGCGGAAGAACATTTTCAACGCGCATCGCATATGGTGCCAGACGACATTGCCTGGCAGAGCGGTCGTGCACAAGCGCTGTGTATAATGCCCAATCGGCAAAACGATGCATTTACTGAAGCCATAGCTTCGGTTCAAAAAAAGCGCCTGACCAACCGGTCTTTGACCTTGCTCGCCAGCTCGCTACAAGGGCATGGACAGCCGAAAGACGCCGACAAATGCCTTGATCTCCTGATCACTCTCAAACCCTGGAGCTGGCACCCGTATCTCGCCAAAGGCAGATTGGTGCGCAGTCGCGGCGACAATGCCGGCGCAAGAAAAATTCTCGCAACGGCACAGACGATCAATCCCAAAAGTGGTGCCACCGCGCTCGAAATCGCCGCAGCATGGCATTGCGAAGGCAAGCTGCCGGAGGCGATTGAGGTTTGTAGAAAGAAGATCGTCGACTGCCCACGCAATCCGCAGTTGTTTATAAAACGCGGCACATTGGCTGTTGCAATGAAAAACTATCCGGAGGCTAAAGAGTCTTTCAATCAGGCTCTTGCCCTGATACCACCGCCTGAAAAATTGAATGTCGTCTGGAAAAACGAAACCGCCGCCGCACATGCCGGTCTCGGAACCATCGCTTATCTGTCGGGAGATAAGGTGACGGCGGCAAAAGAAGCCCGCCTGTTCAACGAATATAAGTTCGTTCCTGATCTGCCTGGTTGGCTGAAACTGATTAACATCAGACCGGGCAGGCTCAATTTTACTGCCAGTTCGAAGAAGGAATTGGAAGCAACCGAGCACACGGCGCTTGCCGATATGCTGCTGGAGAACAGGCAGTTGAAGGATGTAGTTGCCGAATACGCCAAAGCAGTCGAGCTAAATCCCTCAGATGTCGATTTACACAGCTATTATTTAAATGCACTGGTGGAGAATAACAACTGGGTAGAGGCAGCAAAAGAAGACGTGGTCTTGTCGAGCAAAATTGTCGGACGCGCTTCCGAAGGGATGGCGAAGTGGGCAAAGGACAAAACCGCAAAACCGGCGAAGACGGAAAAGACGTCAAAGACTGGCAATCCGTCGCAGACCGAAAAAACGGACAAAATCGAAGCTGCACCTGTGTCCCAAGGACAAACGAATGGTCAAGGCCATTGACGAAAATTGCGCAAAATGTGGCAAGGCAGCGCCGAAAAAGGGTTCGCTGACACAATGGGTCGGACTCACTGATAGCTGTCGCTGTGCGCTTCTCGAGGCAGAGCAATCTTCGAGCGGGCAAAAAACTGCAGCACAGGAAAGCATTGACGCAATTTGCCGCTCTTGCGGAAAACATCTGAAGCGCAGCACAGGATCGCTCACCCAGTGGGTGTTTCGCCAGGAAATGTGCAATTGCCAAATTGAAAAACTGCAAGACCCCAGCGTGCAGTCAGGTTCTGAAACAAACATCGATCATCTCTTGGATGTTGAAGGTGAAACTCTTGTGGAAACGCCTGCAGCAACGCCTCTCAGCGCCAAAGGCAGTGAGCACCCTGACGAAACTTCACCTGCCGCAATTTCCCATGCTGGAACATATGAGCCGGGACGCATTATTGCTCGGCACTACAAAATCATCAGTTGCCTCGGAGAAGGCGGTACAAGCGTAGTTTATAAAGCTCAGCACGAATTCATGGATCGCGTTGCCGCCGTAAAAGTTCTCTCTCCCGATCGCATTCCGGATGCAAAAACCATCCAACGCTTTCAGCAAGAAGCTCGCTCGGTGAGCCGATTGAAGCATCCCAATATTGTGGATGTTCACGAATTCGGCGTCGATGAAAACAAGCAACCGTATTTGGTGATGGATTACCTGGAAGGAAGTTCGCTTTTCGAGGTGGTCGAGAAAGAAGGACCACTGAAACCCGCCCGGGCAGCAGCGATTTTTCTGCAAATGGCCGACGCGCTGCAACACGCGCACGAAAAGGGCGTTATTCACCGCGATTTAAAACCCAACAATGCAATCCTGACCAAAGATGCAGAAGGCAAAGACACTGTAAAACTAGTCGATTTCGGCATCGCGAAATTAAATGAACCGGAAGATAAAGAGAAAGCGCTTACACAGACGGGCGAAATTTTCGGCAGCCCGTTCTACATGTCCCCGGAGCAATGCCGCGGACAGAAGCTGGATCACCGCAGTGATGTTTATTCCTTCGGCTGCCTCATGTACGAGATGATTATCGGAGAGCCGGCTGCGAAGAGCGATAGCGTTGTCGATACACTGATGATTCACATCAATGGACTGGTGCTGAATTTCGACGACCAACCAGTTGTTCAAAAATATGCAGAGCAAGCGCGGCAATCAGACACGTTTGAAAACACGCACGAACACAAGTGCATGACTCGCTTGAGACAAATTATTCAAAGCTGCATCAAGAAAGAACCTTCCGAACGCTATCAATCCATGAGCGATATAAAGCGCGATCTAGAGCGACTGCTCGGCGGCACTCAGATATTTGGAATAAAAGAATCTGCATTGCCATGGGCGCCGCTCAGTAGCAAAACATCGGCAGAAACAGGCAGCTTAAAAACTGCAGCTCTGGACATCATGCCGATTCTGATTGTGGCAATAGCGTTTATGGGAATATTGATCGGATTGTTTTTCAAACTCGATCCTTTCCATACGAGTTCTGAAAAGGAAGCATCCGAAAACGTCTCCAAAGCACCGGCCAGCACGACAGGTCGAACGATCGTCGCGCGATTGGCAAACGACAAGTTTTGCCCCGTGGACATGCTCACAACGGACACCGTGCCCGATCTGCAAAACGCCGGCGTTGCAACCATAAAGATGCGCAACACCACAGTGACCGATGAAGATTTCAAACTGCTGTCAAAACTCCCCTCGCTGGAAACACTGGATATAACCGGCTCCTCCGGCTTCTCTCAAAGCAGCCTGTCTTTACTTGCACAGCTTCCCAATTTGAAAACCCTCGTTTTAGCTGGCACCGACGTAAGCGACAAGCTGTCCTTGACACTTACCGACATGAAGCTGGAGCGCTTGGACCTTGCTTACACGCGGTTTACCGAAAAAGGAATAGAAAAACTTATCGACAGCAAGACACTGAAACATATTAAACCGCTGAAAATTCTCAATGAAGTTCAAGCCAGACAAATTCTGGAAAAACACGGGTGGAAACCCGCGCTCAGCGATTGGTACGACCGCGTTTCCGCCACACCCTGAAGCCTAAAAGACTCAAACCCAAAAGCAGTACGACAGACCCGCCGATGATTGCCATATTCGACGCATCGTTTTTCTGCCGTTTTTCCTGAGCTTGTCTTTCCAACTCTTGCAGCTCTACACGAGCCTTTTCGTCCTCACCTTGCTCTTGCAAGATTTTCGCCCTCAGCGAGCGCGCTTCAGAAACACTATGGCGATCGATTTCACTTGCATGATCGAGATCTTTCAAAGCTTCGTCATAACGACGCATCGCTCGTAAGCAATCGGCACGCTCCAGAAGCAAGTCGCTGTCAGCCTTAATCTCGAAGGCTCTGGAACAATCAGACACGGCTTCTTCATACTTGCCAATCTGTTTATAAGCGCTGGCTCGAAGAACATATGCACCTGGATCGGCGGGATTTAGCTTTATCACTTCAGACAAATCTGCAATCGCTTCGTCGTCTTTGCCCAGCCTGAGATAAGCCTGAGCGCGATCGACGTACTTGCTCCAGTCCTTTTTATTGGCAACGATTGCACGTGTGAAATCTTTGATCGACTCATCACTCTTGCCCATGCCTGCAACTATTTCGGCGCGCCGCGTCAAAGCTTTGTCATCGGTCTTGTCGTGGGCAGCGACGTAGTCCAAATCTTTGATTGCGGCTTGCAATTTTCCCTGCCTGAATTTGGCCTCGGCGCGCAAGTAGTAGACGTCATTCAAAGAAACACAGACGGTGTCGTCGCGCAAAACCAAGTTGCGCAGCCGCCCCGACTCGCAGACGAAGCGATAGGCAACAAGCGGCTCTCCAGCCTTGATCACGCGAGTGTAGTCGTCGATCGCTTGCTGATATTTCCCCACCTGATCGTAGCAATCACCACGAAAATAGTAGAGCATTGTCGCTTGCGGGGCGAAGCGCAAAGCCCGGTTAAAATCAGCAATCGCATCCCAAAACTTCATGCTATTCGCGTTGACTACGCCGCGAAAAAACCAGAGATCCGCATTGGTAGGCTCCTGCGCCAGCCCTTTATCAACGCGCTTTAGCGCTTCAGGCAGGCGCCCGACTTCGCGAAATTTTCCAGCTTCATCCAGAGTAATAAAAACACGCTCCTTGTCTCTATCAGCCTGTGCCTCAGCGCGCCGCCCCATGCGATCGTATGCAAGAGCGCGATTGGCGAGCACTTTTTGCGCGGACCAATCCAGCGGATTGACCATGTAAAGATCCAGAGCCTTTTGCGAGTCAGCGAGCGCTTGCTTAGGTCGCCTCGTGCGCCAGTACATGTAGGCGCGATATGCATATGCACGAAAAAGTTTGTCGTTAAGCTGCAGTGCGCGGTTGAGTTCGGCTTCCATCTGCAGGAACTGGTCTGTGTTCATATAGACACGCCCAAGCTCCGCATGCGCATCGGCACTATTCGGGTTTTCCTCTATTACCTGCTTGAGCTTTTGCTCGGCTTTCTCATAGCGGCTTTCATCAAGATCTTCCAGAGCCTGTTCGTAAGCCGTATAGGTGCGAGCTTGCGCTTCAGGAGCGCTCAGACAGAGGCATGCCGAAAGAATTGGCGCCACCAAAAGGGAAAAGGCTAAGGTTTTTCTTGTCATCTTTAAACGCAAGGGTGCAGCTTTTGAGCTGAATCATTGTGTCAAGTGCGGAGCATTCAGGCAACCGGGTTGCCGGTCGTTGTCCGACACGTTATTGACGGTAAACTGACAGGTTGTCGGCGGTTTGTGCCCGGTTGGCAACGGGTAAGTAGCAAGCGCGAGCCCCATCGACCTTGAACGAGGCGGACAGAATTGGCAAAAATTTTGGTTGTCGAAGACGACGACGAGCTGCAGGACTTGCTTAAAATCGAGCTGACCGGCTCCCACTACATAGTGGAAGTGGCGGGTTCGGGCGAAGAAGCGCTCGAGCTTTTGGAAATCACCAAATTCGATCTGATAATGCTGGACGTGACGCTGCCTGGCATTACCGGTGTCGAGGTCTGCAAGACTTACAGGGATAAAGGAAACACCACGCCGATTTTGATGCTTACGGGCAATCGAGGCATCGATGATAAAACTTCCGGTCTGGACAGCGGCGCCGATGATTATCTGACCAAACCTTTCGATACGCGCGAACTGCACGCACGCCTGCGCTCGCTGCTGCGTCGCGGTCATGCCGCCACCTCGAATGTTTTATCAGCAAAAAACATCACACTGGATATCGACTCACGAGAAGTCACTCGAAACGGCGCAAACATCAAGTTGTTGCCCAAAGAATTCGCGCTTCTGCAATTTCTCATGCTCAACCCAAATAAGTGTTTTAAACCGGAGGCTTTGCTCGATCGCGTTTGGCAAAGCGACAAAGCCGTAACACTTTCCACGGTTTATACAACGCTGAAGACTCTCAGAGACAAGGTTTCACCTGGCGACGACGAACTGATTGAGAACGTGCATGGTGTCGGATATAAATTGAAAACGTGAAAAAAGATTTTCTGGCAGAAAATCTTTTTTACCGGCGTTCCATGCATTTGTGCATCTCACGCTCGAAGCGTTCTAACATTGGACCTTTCACAGGTGGGCGCGGCAGGTAGATTTTTGCCTGCCCTGGCTTGCTGTTCAGCACCTGGACGTCCTTTTGAAATTTATCGAACGAGCGCGCATATTCTACTTCTTCGCGCGCTAATTTCAGCTGTTCTTCGACAGAGAAACGTTCAAGAACACGCTGTCGCGCTCGACTCTCAATTGACGCAAGAACGGATTGAAACTTTGAAAGAACAGGGAAAGCCGGCGCGATTTCATGAAATACACCGCCATGGCTGCGCGCGGCGGCACCGGAAAAGACAGCAATTTGCTCCTTTTCGAATTCGAGCTGCTCCATTGCCAGCTCGTCTCTTTCTTGCGGTGTCAAACGATCGAATGCTTCTTGCTTGGCTGCCGGAAACTCATCGATGCCGGAATACGGAACATGGTTGAAAACTGCACGACAAAAGTTTTGGGCGATTGAAGAAAGCCGGCAAGCAGATTGTGTTCTCAGGATCGTCATAATCGCCTGTCCAAATTAAGAGCTAACGACAGAATATGCCGGCAACTTTCAAAAAATCTTGAAAGCCCGCCGTCGAAGCAGCTACGCCTGCTGCATCTCCAGTTGCCGAAACCTCCCCTTGTCCGACGTTTCACCCTGATATATACTTTTAGTATAGACGCTGGAGAGAAGGGATGAAAAAGGCAAAGCTATTCAAAAATGGACAAAGCCAGGCGGTGCGCTTGCCGCGTGAATGCCGTTTTGATGGCGATGAGGTGTACATCAAGAAAGCTGGCGATGTGGTGTTTCTTATTCCAGTGAAAAACAGCTGGAATTCGCTTCTGGAAAGCCTCGACAACTTTAGCGCAGACTTTATGACCGAGCGTGCTCAACCTGTACAGCAGCAAGAACGTGATGAATTGAAGTAATGCAATATCTGCTCGACACTAATGTTTGCATCACACTGATCAACAATAGGTCTGCAGATACGCTAAAGCGCCTGCTCGCGTGCGAACCTGGCGATGTGGCACTGTCAACGATTACTGTCGCTGAGCTTCGCTTTGGTGCCTCAAAAAGCAAATCAGCAGCAAAGAATCACCTGGCACTCGACAGCTTCTTCGTACCTTTTGAAATCGTCCCTTTCGACGAACAGTCCGCCATCGCATACGGTGCCATACGAGCAGAGCTAGAGCGAACTGGTAAACCCATAGGTCCTCTTGATACCTTGTTGGCAGCCCAAGCAGTCGCGCATCAATTAACAATGGTGACAAACAATATGCGAGAATTTCAGCGAGTAACACAACTCAAAAAAATTGAGAACTGGCTGGATGAAAGCTAGCCAGATACAGGAGCCGCAGAGTCCGTGAAAGACGACACATCCAGAGACGAACTTCTAGAAATCATTGAGCGGCAAGAATCTGCCATCAATAAGATGTCGCAAACGCTGGACACCATTCAAAATCGCACCCGCAAGATACTCACAAGCTTGCCGCTTGGGCTTTTGATTTTGAACGAAGAGATGGTTATAGAAGCCGCTAACTCGCGCATCGAGCAAATCTTCGCCTACACTCCTCGAGAGCTGGCGGGTCAAAAAATCCAATTTATTTTTCCGGAAGTCGAAACATTGGAAGCTGATTCACAGCCCAAAAGAACCCCTGGGAAAATTAAAACACACGATTACATCGTCTGCGAAATATTCGCCAACGAATATGAAGACGACGGCGTAAAGCGCATCTTCTTGCACGTTCAAGATGTGACGGAAAAGCAGAGACTCGAACAGTTGCGCAAAGACTTCGTGCAAATGGTCAGCCACGATCTGCGTACTCCGCTGACGTCCATCAATATGCTGCTCTCTATGCTCTCACAAGATCGCTTTGGAAAGCTTGATGACCAGGGCTATACGGCTGTTGACCGCGCGCGATCAAATGCGGATTATTTGATCAAACTGGTTAGTGATTTGCTCGATGCCGAAAAATTGGAATCAGGCGATCTGGAGATTGAAATCCAGCCAACCTCAGTGAAAAACGTCATCGGCAAAACTGTCGATGCGACGCAGGATGCAGCAAAAGCGCAAAAGGTTTCGGTGGAAACCGAAGCGACAGAAGGTGGATTTCTTGCCGATGAAGACCGGCTTGTGCAGGTTCTTATCAATCTGGTGTCAAACGCTGTCAAATACTCCGAGGCCGGCTCCTCAATTTTGATCAGAGGAACAATTAATGGAGAGAGCGCTGTATTCAGCGTCATCGACCACGGGCCGGGCATTCCCGCCAACCAGCAAGAGGCGATTTTTCAGCGGTACAAACAACTGAATCAGCCGAAAAAATTGAAACGCCGTGGTTTTGGTCTCGGGCTGGCAATATGCAAAGCCCTCGTCGAGGCGCATAAAGGCAGAATTTGGCTGGAATCAGAAGAAGGCAAAGGCAGCACATTCAGCTTCGCAATTCCGCAACAGAAACTTTGACCGTTCCAACCGGGCAAAGGAAGACGCGTGCGTCCTCCTTCACTACTCTTGCGAAAACTGCGGAGAATAGGCGGCAAAAAGTTCGTTCGCTTTCACAAACAAATTCTTCACCGCGCATCCATCCTCCGTAAAAGCTCCAGTTCGAATGCGTCCAGCCCTTCGCCCAACTCGCGCTTCACGAAAGCAGCTTGAAGGTCGAGCACATGCGGGTATTTGACGCAGGCTTCCAGTTCCAGCCGGCGGCGTTCAGTCATCTCTTGCCCTTGCATGAGCGGCAACATCAGTTGACGGATTTGCGCGTCTTGCGGAAACATACTTTTCAAAAGCGCGCGCAGCTTAGCGGTGCTTTCGTCCATGTTGCAAGCCTTCTTGCTCATCGGCTGCGAATCTAAGATTAGTGGATGACTGATTCTCACTTCTATCGGTGCCAGGTTGTATTGGGTAACTTCATGGTCTCTTTCGCTGGGTTGCTCTGCGGTGACGGCAACAGGCGAGAAGTCGAAATTGGTTGTTTCGTAAGTAGCAGGGAGCATTGGGGCATCTCCTTCGGTTCACTCGCACAACATACAACGCCAGTTCTTAAAAAGTTTTGAAATCGCCAATGCCCGGAAAAATTTTTCTTGGTGTCCCATAGATAGGTAAAACCATAAGCACTGCAACGCCACCAGATATAGCATCACCTTACGACCGCCAATATTTTATTATATTCCATAGTTGAACCTGCGCTTAAAGAAGGGGTGCAAAAGAACAGTGTCTTCTGCACCCCCGGGTCCTTACTTCCTCATGATTTGTTCGAAGTAAGGAGAGTCGGTGGACAACCTCTGCTTGCCGTCCTTGTCGAAGCTCCACACGTTGGAGACTTCGCGACGGTGCGGGAGGACCGGACGCAGCGGATCGCTGCCGAGGATTTGGCGAACAATGCGGCGCTCACGACGGTGCGCGAGCTGCTTGTCCTTCTTCTCGCTTTCTGCAGTAGTCATCCCGCAAAAGGGATGCTTTCTGTAAGACTTGCTCAATAGTTTTTCCTCGGTTGTTTTTTGTTATCGACCCTGATTGTCGGGACGATTGAGCTTGCTGTGCAGTCTTCCGTAGAAGACGTAGATGACCAATCCCACACCCATCCAGATGGCGAACCGGATCCAGGTGACGGCGGGCAGGCTGAACATGAAGACCAAGCTCATGCCGGCGCCGAGAATGGGGATGAGCATCCAGGCGAAGGTGGCTACGGCGGCACGCAGGCGCGCTTCCGTTTCCGCCTTCAACCCGAAGACGCGAGTCAGGAACGTGACGGCGAAATTGCCGGCGGGCTTGACCAGAGGCACGTCCGGACAGCGGAATTTGCGCGGGCGCTCGGGGTCTTTCACGCGCAGGATAATCACCCCCACGCAGACCATGACGAAGGCGGCTAGCGTTCCGATGTTGGTCAACTCTGCCAATTCGCTGATGGGCAGGAGCCCGGCGATGAGAGCGACAAGTACACCCCAGATAGCGATGGACCAGACGGGAGTGCGATACTTTTCGTGAATCTTGCCGAAGAGCGGCGCGATAAGCCCGTCTTTAGCCATGCGCATCATGATGCGCGACTGGCCGAAGAGCAGCACGATCAAAACCGAAGTGATACCGGCAATGGCACCGATTGAAACAAACGGCGACGCCCACCAGTAGCCCAGGTGATCGAGCACACGTGCCATCGGTGCGGCGATTTCGGAGCCGCCCAGAAGCAGGTACGACATGGCACCGGTCATGATGGCCGCTACGAGAATATAGAGCACCGTGCAGACGATGAGGCTGCCGATCACTCCCTTTGGTACGTCCTTCTGCGGGTCTTTGCACTCCTCTGCCAGCGTGGTCACGGCATCGAAGCCGATGTAGGCAAAGAAGACAATCGCCGCGCCGGTGAACACGCCGTTCCAGCCGAAGGGCAAGAATGGGTGATAGTTGGTGGTGTCGATATGCCAGATGCCGACTCCGATGAAGAAGAGAATCACCGCCACTTTGATGACGACGAAGATTGCCGTCATTTTGGCCGTGTGCGAAACGCCCTTGATCAAGAAGAAGTTGATGAACAGAATGATCAGAATCGCCGGCAGGTCGACCGAGGTGAGGTGCGTCAGCACTTCCCACCCTTTCACGAGGCCAAAACCAGCCAGGGCTGCGCTAACAAGACCGATGATGTAGGTCTTGGCTCCAGCTGATCCGGTCAAAGCGGCGCGCGATTTGATCATACCGATGACACCAATCGTGATGGCACCAGCGGCCAGAAACACGGCTTGCCATGGGACGTGTTCCGGTGCGTGCGCTAGATATGCCGGTAAGTGCAGCCCCAGCGCTTTCATGACGCTCTGCAAATACGCGCTCCAGCCGACCGCCACGGCACTGGCGCCGACAGCATATTCGAGCAGCAAATCCCAGCCGATAAGCCAGGCGAAGATTTCGCCCAAGGTGGCGTAGGTGTAGGTATACGCGCTTCCGGAAACGGGGATCATTGAAGCCAGCTCAGCGTAAGCAAAGCTCACGAAGGCACAGGCAAATCCCGCCAGAAGGAAAGAGAGAATGATGCCCGGGCCGGCGTGGTCATGGGCAGCAACACCGGTGAGGACGAAGATGCCCGTGCCGATGATGGCTGCGACGCCATGATTGAAGACGTCCCTGGACGTAAGCACTTTGTTGAGCTTCGGCCCTTCAGCTTCATCGCCTCCTGTCTGGAGGTCCTGCATGCTTTTGCGCCGCAAGATCTTTTGGAACAGACTCATATTTTGTTCTCCGAAGACGCCCCAAGAGCAGCGCGATGCGATCACAGAAATACCGATTCGCACGTGGCTGATTGAGAGCAATCGCTTCTAACTAGAGTCTTGCTGTAAGAAAAATCGCTCGCTTTATCACGCGTGAAAAGCTGGAGCGAAACGGTTCTTGCCGTTTGGAAAACTGAGCCGGTCTCCACCGATGCGACGTGAACCGCAGCAGAATGCATATCGGGGAGGTTATGGGCTTATGTTTTCTTGTGAGAGGACTTGATTTGGCAGGAAAAAAAGTGACTGCTCAACCTAAACAAGAACAGCCTTCTAAATCACTTCTTGAGATCAAAATCAGCTTTTCGAAGCTATCAAAGGAGAAACAGAAGCTTAGCGCTATGGCTTAGAACTAAATATTAGCGGAGCCCGCGCCAGGTATTAACCGTTTCTTTAGAGTTTTCCAAGGTACGCGCCCGTAAAGGCTTTCGGAGCTTGGCAAGCGAAAAGGCTCTACCTGCGCCGGTTGACAAGGTTTCGCCAGTTCAATCCTGCTTAAAACCCGCTAATCAACGACAGGACGAGCGTTGCACGCCCAAACGACTAGGAGTAGGGTGCAGTTACATCTCTTTCTTACATCTCCACAGCTTAAGCACTCAGAACTCAATACCTATCGGCATCTTCAAGCTTATTTCTACCGCTCCCCCGAGCGCGGAAGTGATCTTCGAAGAATTTCATAACGCGCACAGGCGTGCCAATAGGTATTGGGTCTCTGGAGTGCTTGGGCTTTGGAGTTTCTCTTCGGATTCTCGTGAGTCCGGCTTAATTGCAACAGTTCGAAAGAGCAAGGAGCAAGACATGCAAGAGAACGTTGCCTCTTCCGGTTCCGTTTCCAATTCGCCTGTCGCCGCTTTCATCCGCACGGTCATCGAGGCTGTCGTGGGTGCATCCGGTGCAAGCGATGTCCGCAGTGCGCGGGTGCGTTTCGTTGACCCGGACAAGCAGTACAACAACTTCGAGTGGATCATGTGCGACCGCTGCGCCGCCGGCGAATACGACGGTGTGCAGAAGCCGGAGCGCATCTGGGCCCACACGAACGACTTCGACCTCATGGCCGGTTCGCCGCTGTCTTTCAGCGCTGTCGAAACGGTCGAGAATCGGCAGGCTCTGGTCGAACAGATCACGACGTACCTGACCGAACGTTTCTCGCGCGCGGTGCGTGTCGAGATTCGCCTGGAGACCGACCCTGTCGAGTACAGCCGCAAGGCTCGTGCTCAGGCGGGCGACCCGGAAAACAGGATGTTCCTCGACTACGTCGGTGATTCCGAGAGCGGACTGGACGGGCTTCAGCCCTGGCAGCCGGCTTTCGCCAATCTTCCGTAACGTTCGAGGAGAGCAAAAACGACTCAGAGTGCAATTCGGTACCTGAGTTTGTCGACGGGCCATCACACAGTAGGGCAGCCCGCCGACGCTTTCACTATGCCCCCCTGTATAAGAAAAGGAGAGGCTCTCATGAAGATTCTCCTAATTGAAGACACGGCGGGCTTCGCTGATCCTATGCGACAGCAACTCGAAGCTCGCGGTCACCAGGTGACCTGGATCATCGGCGCCAAAACTCTTGGTGCCGATCGGCTGACAGGTATCCTCGCCGGCAAAGACGCCACCCCGCTCGAAGATAAGTGGGATGACGACTCCAGCCGGTTGATCGAGGTGGTCTTTAGCGATTTCGAACTGGCGCTTGTGGATGGTGGACTGATCGGACCCGTTGATAGCGGCGAGCCGATCGTGAAAGCCCTCACCAAAGCCGGCTTGCCTGCAATCGCCATCACCGGCGGTGGCACGGGGAATCCTGTGCTCATCGCTGCTGGTGCGCTTGCCGGACTGCCCAAAGAGTTCGTCGTCCTTGCCATCAAGGGCGATGTGCTCGTCCCGGCGGACATCGTGAAGGACCAGGACAAAGAACGACTTTCTTCCCAATTCAAATGCTTCGTGCAGGAGATGAAGGTGAAAGCCGGTGAAGCTCGCAAAAGCGGAGGCAAGTTCGAATTCGGTTATCCCGCGTTCGACTGACTCGGCGAGCCGTCCATCTGATTCGGCATCGGGGCGCAATCGGCGTCCCCAATACGGGGAAGCGAGTCGCTCAGAGCTCCACCTGAGTTCTGATGCGGCTCTTGCTTCCAACTAACTTCCATCTCTCATAGCTCAGGAATGCTGGTGGCCATAGTGGCGCCGGGGTTCCTGACAAACCTGCGCGAAAGCGCATGGAGCCACATTATGAATAAGCAACTGGCGCTATACGCGCTTGACGTGGCTCGCAGCCTCGGCGCGAGTTACGCTGATGCGCGTTTGATCAAGACGGTCACCGAGACTGTCGAAACTGGCAACCTGTTTGTGGTCTATGCAGGGGAAAGCGAGAACATCGGTCTCGGTATCCGCGTCATGGTGCGGGGCGGTTGGGGCTTTGCCACAGCTCGCCATCTCACTTCTCAGGGCGTCGTCTTTGCCGTCACCAAGGCGGTCGAAGCGGCCAAGGCCAGCTCTCGCATCCTGAACGGACGCGTCAAGATGGCACCGGAAAAGCCTCACCAGGCTGTCTGGCAGTCGCCCTTCAACATCGACCCGTTCAAAATCTCCACGGACGACAAGGTCGCGCTGCTTCTCGAGTGCGAGAAGTTGATGCGCAAGAACAAGCTGGTGAAGCAGACTTCGGGCCTTCTCACGTTCACCCGTGAGAAGAAGTTGTTCGTCAACACCGAAGGCAGCGACATCACGCAGACCTTCATCACCTCCGGCTGCGGCATCGATGCGCAGGCGGGTTCCGACGAGCACTACATCCGCTCGTGGCCCAATTCCTTCGGCGGGCAGTACGAGTCTGCCGGCTGGGAAATGGTGAAGCGCTGGGATCTTCTGGGCAACGCCGAACGCGTCGCCTACGAAGCTGTGGCTGTCTCCAAAGCGCGTCAGTGCCCGGAGATGGTGACGGACGTCATCCTGGGCGCCTCGCAGCTGGCTCTGCAGATTCACGAGTCCACCGGTCACCCGACCGAGCTGGACCGTGTCTTCGGCGAAGAAGAGAACTACGCCGGTGCCAGCTTCCTGACGCCGGACAATCTCGGCAAGCTGCAGTACGGCTCGAAGATCGTCAACCTCACGGCGGACGCGACTGTTCCGCATGCGCTCGGCACCTTCGCCTACGACGACGACGGCGTTTCCGGACAGCGCGTGGAGCTCGTGAAGAACGGGCTTTTCGTCGGCTACCTGACCTCGCGTGAAACCGCTCACGAGCTCGGCTTGCCGCGCTCGGGTGGAATGATGCGGGCGACCGGTCCCGGCTTCACGCCGCTGGTTCGCATGACCAACGTCTCTCTGGAGCCCGGCGACGCTGGTTCGCTCCAGGACCTGATCGCCGACACCAAGAAGGGCATCCTGCTCGACAGCAACTACTCCTGGTCCATCGACGACCGTCGCCACAACTTCCAGTTCGGCACGGAAATCGGCTGGCTCATCAAGAACGGCAAGATTGTCGAGCCCGTTCGCAACCCCAGCTACTGGGGCATCACCACCAATTTCTGGAACAGCTGCGACGCCATCTGCGGGCCTTCCGAGCACGTGTTCTGGGGCATCCCGACATGTGCGAAGGGTCAGCCCTGCCAGGCCATCGGCACCGGCCATGGTGCGGCGCCCGCGCGGTTCAAGAACACCAAGGTCGGAGTGGCCAAGCCTGCTGAGGACAAGCCCAAAGGCGGCGCCCACAGCAAGTCGCGCTCCGGTCATCACCATGCCAAGCTGCCGCGTCACAACCGGCACTGCGCGGGAGGTTCAAAATGATCACGCAAGCAAAGTGCAAGAAGATCATCGACCTCGCAATCGCGCACGCGGGTGACTGTGTGAGCGACATGCTGGTGACGGTGTTCGAGCAAGATCAGGCGACGTCTCGTTTTGCCAACAACGAGATGACGCAGAACGTCGACACTTCATCCATCACGGTGACGATGTACGTCAATGCGCGCAATCGCACGGCGGTCACATCGACGGACGACACCTCGGCTCGCGCCATCAAGCGCGCGGTCGACAAGGCCATCGAAAAGGCCGGTGTTCTGCCGCATGACTCGACCACTCTCAAGGTGCTCAAGCCTTCCAATTGGACGGAGGACAGCGCTCCCACGTTCTCTCGTTACGACCCACGCATCGCTGCTCTGGGACCGGACGACAGGCTGGCACGCGTGAAGTCCATCATCGAGGTGGCGAGGCGAGGCAGGCTGAAGGCGGCCGGCATCTTCGCGACGTATCTCAACACGTTCGCAGTCGGCAACACCGCCGGTCTTTTCCGCTTCGACCAGCAGACCAACGTCGAGTGCTCGATCACGATGCTCTCGGCGTCATCGTCCGGCTGGCAGAAGGGCTTCGGCTGCAATCTCGATACCGTCGACCCGGTAGCGCTGGCTGAAGGCGCTGCATCGCGTGCTCGCAAGAGCCGCAATCCGGTGTACGTCCGCCCGGGCGACTACACGGTGATTCTGGAGCCGTCCGCGGTTCTCGATCTCGTGTGTTTCCTCTACGGCGACTTCACCGGCACGGAGCACTGGTACGAAACCTCGTCCTTCTACAAGAAGATTGGCAAGGCGGTTTTGGGTGACAACATCACCATCACCGACGACGCCAGCCACCCCTTGCAGACGGGATTCCTGTTCGACGACGAAGGCATGAATCGCAAGAAAGTGACCATCGTCAAGGACGGCGTGCTCAAGACTCCGGTCAAGAGCCGTCGCTCGGTGAAGTACCTGGGCGGAGCCCCGACCGGTCACGGTGCCGCTCCCACGGCATCGGAAGGCGAATACCCGATGAACATCGTCGTCGCTGGCGGTGACTCGTCGCTGGAGGAGATGATCGCATCGACCAAGCGCGGCATTCTGATGACGCGCGTCTGGTATGTGCGTGACGTCGATCCCAACACCAAGCTGCTCACGGGCATGTCTCGCGACGGCACGTTCCTGATCGAAAACGGCAAGGTGACGCGTGGCATCAAGAACATGCGTTTCAACCAGTCGGTCATCGACATGTTGAAAAACGTTGTCGAAGTCGGTCAGCCGGTTCTGGCGGCAGGGGAGGAGACGTTCCCGGCGGTTGTGCCCCCGATGAAAATCGAGGGATTCCGCTTCTCGTCTCGTACCAAGGCTTGATGGGTATCGGGCCAAGGTGCGTCGCAGGTCTGCGTAATGCAGTGGAGAAACAGAACGTGAGCGAGTGCGTTGCAGAAGCAACCGGTTCGAAAGACCGATTGCGACTGCAACTGCCTCGCTCAGCGTTCGGATGAAGCGGCAAGAAAACGTTTGGGCGCAAGCCCCAACGCCAGTATTGCCGCTTTGCCTTTTTGCACCTTTACTGCTACTTGCTATAGTATAATATGCACCCAGATTATCGGACGGTCGGGTGCGAATACCAGTGTGGCTGGTAAAAATCTCGATTTTTTACCAGCGTGGCTGGTATTTGAGAGTGACAACCGAATAAAAGAGAGTGAGTGGTACAAAACCATCATAGTAACTTGACCGCAAATTGCATCCTAACTTGCCTCCAAAATGCGTCCTTGCATCGTTCACTAAAAGGTCTCGCATGCCTGTTCTGAAAACGCGCACTGAAAGAGTTTCTTCAAGAATTTCTGCACGTGTCGCAATGCTGTTTGCAGCCGGCAGTCTCCACTTGTTTCAACAACCGCTCTCGACACTTCCGCCTGCACTAACTGCATTCGCGCTTGCGCCTGCATTCGCGCTTCCGCCTGCATTCGCAGCTGCGCCTGCGCCGCAGGTGCGCGGAGTTTTGAACAACTCACTGCCGCTAGAAGAGAAGGCATATCATCGCTTTGTTGGACCATTTTATGAGCAAGGCAACTACAAAAACGAATATTTGAAACAGCTCACTGCCGGCGGCAAAGTGTATTTCCTGGCTTGCCGCCATGATTATGCCGAGGCTCTTGAAGCGCTGAAAAAATTGCCGCACAACGACACCGGCAGCGCTCTCTATGTGAAAGCGTTTTGCCTCGTCAATCTCGGCAAAAACAAAGAAGCCGCCGCCGCTTTTGCAGCCGCGAAAGCCAAAATCGGCAAAGGTTTCAATCCCGGTTTTCGTTTTTACCTGCAAAGTTCAAGAGCCGCGCTTCTGACCGGCGACGAGAAAGGCTGCTTGAAAGATCTCAAATCCGCGCGAACAAAGGCATCGGAGAATGCGCTGGACACTGCCATTCCGGGACGATTGAGTCCGCTGCTCGATCGCAGAACTATTTATGTATACGAATACAAAGGCAAGTATCAAGTAGCCTTCGAAGGATACCTGTACATGTTCAACATCAGAGGAGACCAATTCGATCTAAAAACACCGATTGCCGCAGATCCAGTCACCAAGCAGAAAGCAGCAGCGTGGTTAAAGAGCAATTCCAGCGGTGTCCCAAAGGATGCATCTGATGTTGAGACGGCAAAGTTCTTGCTGACTCAAGGAAAAGCTTATCTGGCAGTAGGAAATATAGCGGCTGCAAAAAATGCGCTCGACAAAGCATCTGAAGTTCAAATCAAAGATCCGCCGCTGATGTCGGCAGATCGCATTGTTTTATCAGAGAAAGGCAAACTGAGAGCGATAAACGATCAGGCAAGAATTATTCTGATCAAGCTTTGCCATCTGGATAAAAACTGGCAGAAAGGCTGTTATTACCTGCGTCGGCTCTTCACTAAAGATCCGAAAACTGAAATCGAGCAAGTCGCAAACATCATCACCATGAGCGATGTCCCGCAGCTGGTGCAAGACAAGGACGTCAAACTTCACTCAAGAGAATTCGAAAACGTGCTGGACAATTTCGAGCTGGTCGCATACTCACCAAACGCGTGGCAGGTCAGTCAAACGTACTCCTTTCTCAAAGACCAGACTTTACTGAAGGCGCGCGCCGACATTGAAGCGGGGCGCTTTAGAGAGTGCTACGATACGCTCGAAAAATTCATTGCCGTGAATTCGCTGAACCTTGAGGGTGAATGGAGCTTCAGGCAAGCTTCCCGAAAATTCGCTTACCAGACGCATTTTGAGCACATCGCCAGACTTCTGCGCATACCGGTAGGCATTGCTGCCGGCAGAGTTGAACGAGGATTGAGTCTGGCTTTCAAACCGGATTATCTTGCTTCCCCTCAATGGCTTGCGATCGAGGATGTTCTTCTGGGAAGAAAAATGCGCGATCCGAAACATGCCACGGGTGCAGGAAATCAGCTCAGCGTGAAGGAATTCGATGACTACTGTCATTTTGCAGCGGCAGCACGAGCGATGGACAAGAAAGACTTCAAGCTGGCGGCAAAGGAATTTGGTCTCGTCAGCGCGCCGCAAGCTCAGGACGTTTTATCAGCTCCTCGCTATGCGCGCGCTTTGAAAAAATGGTGCGAGCGGCAGAAAAGCTGATGTGATGCTCGTCTCCAGTTTTTCGAGCGCTCAACGCTACATGGTGTAGTACAAGCTCAAAAAGAAGAAGAAACCCGAAAAGCGAAGACCACGAGGGCGTCCGCAATTCGGGTTCCAACGGAGTTATTTCGTTCAAGCGAGCCGCCCGTCCAGCTTGCGTTTACGGACCCAGTCGCGAATGCGTTTCCGAAACGGTCAGCTGAAAGAGCTGTTCCGATGCGGGCGCAGTGCGATTGCGGGTGCGTTTAGCGCAAAACCGGATTCGGCTCACGGAGCTTGGAACGCGAGAAGGAGGAGTCTAAGACCGCTCAGTCCAGCGTTTACTCGGGCAAGCAACCGGCTGTGCAGGTGCCAGGACCTATTGCACAGCCTTGCAGTTACTGCCTTTTACGCATCGCCGGAAAGGCGATTACTTCTTGTCGGCGTCGTCGCCCCCCTTGGGCAACTTCTTCTCGGCATTGCCGAGTGCCTTGTCAGAGAACCCGAGCATGCGCCGGGCGCCCTTCAGAAGCGAAGAAGCCAGGTCCTTGTGCGACGGGACGATGATGCAGGTGTAAGCACCGTTCTCGTCTTCCGTGCACATCCCGCCGCCTTCCTCGGGGTCTGCGAGTCCGTCGGTCAGGCTGAGCTGGTCTTCAGGATGGGCAGGACGAAGCTTGCCGGCAGGCTGGTCCTTGGAAGCGGGCTTCGCGTCCTTGGGGTCCTTGCCTTCGGCATTCTTGGCGTCCTTGAAGTATTCGCTCGTGGATGGAGCGATACAGATGGTAATCTGCGGATCTTCGGCAAGCGGCAACTTCTTGGTCTGCGCGCCGTCCGCGGGTTGTGAATTATCTTTGGACATACAGGGTTCCTCCACATCGACGCAACAGTCGCCTTCCGGCTTCTGCACATCTTTGGCGGCGACTTTGTGATCATCTGCAATAAGGCTGACGACCGTCTGCGGGAAGTCCGAGAACAGGTCGCTGATGAAGTTGAAGAAGGCATTGCCGCCCTTCTTCTCATGATCATCCGCCGGAGCGGGTTCGACTGCAGGCGCGGGTGCACCTACGGTCAGCTCACCGCTCTCGACGAGTTCGGCAAGAGCCGTGAGCTCGCCCGCGATGGTGGCCGTTTCCAGGCACGCCATCAGGTCCGGCTCAATAAGCGCGAAAGTCTGCTCGTCGATGTCGCCGAGCTTTTCGAGACGGTTGAAGATCTCTTCCGCTTGCTGGTCGACGGCTGCGATTTCGAGCTTGGTTTGTTCGTTCATGTTCTGTGTCTCCTGTGACTGAGACTAGCGAAGCCAATACGGACGTTCAGGGTGTTGCGGCCGCTTCAGCTCCAGGTTTTGGAAAGCTGCACATTCGACGCAATAACCCTGGAACAACACAGGAGCAAATCGACGGCATTCGGTGCAGCGTCCGGAATCACGTCCCATCAGCGCAATGCCGCAATGACGTTCGTGTCCGAACACCGGCAGGTCGACAAACGGTTGACCGTGCTTGTTGGACATATGTGTTTCTCCTTGCCTCCTAGTGCTGGCTCAATCTTGAAGATTGGCTGGCAAAGTGGCGGTTCGCTCGAAGCCTAGTCTCAACCAAACTCGCAAAATGCGCGCAGAATGAGATGCTGCAGTGTGAGCGGATGGCTAAGGGCGAACCTTATGCGGACTCCGGGAAAAAATTGGGGTAGGAAAGAAACGTCATGAATCTATTCGCGTGGGGACGTCGAATTCCCTCTTAACAACGAGGTCTTTGTAATGCTCTGTTGCAGATGCATATAGTGCTTTCGCAAGGTAGCGGTATGCAGGCTGGACCAACTGGAGATATCCGTCGGTTATGCACTTGAAGGCGTTTTTGATCAATTTCCCGTCGCCCACCGCTGTGGAAAACCCTTGTCAAAGCCGAACAGTGCCGGGATTAAGTCTGTGTTAGTCAGCGAACATTTGCGCATGCAATAGCGCAGCTCACAGAGCTAGCAGAAGATTTAATTCTGCCTTAATGCGCTGTAAAACAGCATACTGACTAAGTTTTCGGATTACTGAGCGAGTTTCCTTCAGGTTTTGTTTATGAACAAACTGCGCCAGCTGTTGGAGTTACCTGCGCAGAACCATAGTTCCTGACAGGCGATCGACAAGAGTGCGATTTTCCTCGTTGGTGAAAGCGAGTGAAACATCAAGCGTGTAGAGCGCAAGCGGCATGCCCAAAACCGTCAGACAGAGCGCGAAGGCACTCATGTGCGCACCCATCTGTAAGGCCACTGCAAGAAAGATGAGGGTTGGAAAAACAAAAATCGACTTGGCTGCAAAACGGCGAAAAACGCCAGTGGGACCAGCAGGACGGTCAGACAGGTCGGTAACTTTCAAGTCGAAAAAGGTCTTTCCTGGTGTTCCCTGAACTTTCGAGCCGTCGAATATCAGGAAATAAAAGATCGGTGCGAAAACGGCTGCAAGGACCACACTGATTATGATTTGGACCGGTGTTGCCTGCTCGGTTCTGAGCATGGCGTTGGCTATCAACTCGGCAACAACAAGAAAGCCAAGCAGAAATGTCGAATCGGCAAGGGCGGCCAAAATCCGCTTGACTGGCGGCGCCGAGCGATACGTCCTCAAGGCGGGCAGCCTGTAAAAACTATTTTGAACGCTCCAGGTTCCGCTTTCGCGCGACTGAAAAAAACGTCCGCAACGCCAGCAAGAAGAAGCTTCTCCGGAGATCTTCGCTCCACATCCGGCACAAAATTGCGCTGATTTAGAGGCCGCTGAGTTTGCTTGCACAGATCTGGCAATCAGCTTCCCGTCAGCGTCATTAGGCGTTTTTGCGTTTGACTTAGACATTTGTGCTGTTTCAACCTCGTACTGCTTGAATAAGCAGGTATTTTCAGCTTAGAGCACTTCTTGGCAACCAATTACGGAATTTATCATGGCTTAACTATGCCATCGCATCTGGTTGCACCATGATGAAATGAAACTGCCTGATGCGTCCATCTTGAAGAAGGTGGACGATTCTTGTGTGCGTTCTGCTGTTGCTTTCCAGTCTTAAACGCCAGCTTAAACAAAGCAGGCTTCAGAAACACCGGGGTAATTCCTGAAACCGACTTTCTAATTCACAAATGCGGCGCGATGATTCAATTTCTCCTCAGCTTCTGAGAAGATCGTGATTTATTCCGAGGATCCCCATGACAGAAGCAGGCACTCAACCCAAACCCAGTGACCCTAAAGAGCCGCTCAGCCTGGCGCCGCCGCGCGGCATGCGCGATTTGCTCCCGAAGGAAACTTCATTGCGCGATTGGGCCACCAGAACAATTCTGGAAACCTATGAGCAATTTGGATTTTCACGAATAGAAACGCCTGCTCTGGAACATCTGCAAAATCTCAAGGGCGGCGAAGGCGGCGAGAACCTTAAACTGATCTATGAAGTTCTCAAACGTGGTGAAAAGCTGGACAAAGTTCTAGCCTCCGATGTAGAGCGAGACCAGCTTGCCGACCTCGGTCTGCGTTTCGACCTGACCGTTCCGCTCGTTCGTTATTTTTGCGCCAATCAAAACGAATTGCTGTTTCCCATGAAAGCCATTCAAATCGGTTCGGTCTGGCGTGCAGAAGCACCTCAAAAAGGGCGTTTTCGCCAGTTCACTCAATGCGACATCGACATTCTCGGTGTCAAATCCGATGTTGCCGAAACCGAACTGCTCGTCGCATCTTCGCAAGCCTTGCTAAACCTCGGCTTTAGCGACTTCCGTATTCGCATCAACGACCGGCGAATTCTTTCCGCCATGGTTGCTCATTGCGGATTTGCCGGACGCTTCGACAATGTATTCATCGCCATCGACAAACTGGACAAAATTGGCGTCGACGGCGTCGAGAAGGATCTGATCGCGCACGGTCACGATGCCGGCGCAGTGGCAAAATTGGGCGAACTAATTAGAGCTTCGATGGGTGAAGACGCCGATCTGAGCAAGTTTGCCGCCAACCTGCAAAAAGGCGGCGAAGGCATGGCACCAGAATTGAGCAGTGCGATAAACAATCTGGCTGTCATCATCGACGCCGTTCAGTCCTGCTCTTGCGGCAAATACGACATAGTCTTCGATCCGACACTGGTGCGCGGCATGGGCTATTACACCGGACCTATCTTTGAAATCGGCATGAAAGGCTACTCTTATTCAATGGGTGGCGGAGGCCGTTACGACAACATGGTCGGCAAATTCTCCGGACGCGAAGTTCCTGCCTGCGGATTTTCAATCGGATTCGAGCGCATCATCGGGGTTTTGCTTGACAATGGAGCAAAGCCGATAGACTCGAAAGAAAAACTCGCACTGATTTTCGACCCGGACAGAGACAAAACTTCCGATGTGATGAAAGCCGCGGAAAAGCTCAGAAATCAAGGGTTTCACGTCTCCGCACATCCTCGCAAAAAGGATATGCGCAAACAATTGGATGCCTTTGCTCACCATGAGTTCAGTAAGTTTGTCGCCTTCAAAGGTGAAGTAGACAACCTCGAAGTGAAGCCGCTCGGCAAATAGTTCATTGCGTGCGAAAAACTGTTGTTTGCGATTGCGAGTCTATTCTTGCAACCAGCCCAGTTGCTTGAATGACTCGTAAAGGCTTAACTTCTGGCGTTTGCAATAGTCGAGCGCAATCATGGCATGCTCGAATGTCAGTTGCCCGCCGATCACCATTATATGCGCATCGTAAGCGGCTCTCAGAGTCATAGGATCGCCGACGCCGGACGACTTGAGGATGTCGTGCAGCAAAACGGAATCGCGAATTACATCCTTGATCGCTCTGTCCATCTCGACTTGAGTGACGATACCGGTAACTTTCAGCAATTGAGCAAGACCGACGGCTTCGATGCCCAGACCACCAGCCGACACAGCTGCGGTCTCTTGAGCGGCCGCAAATTGTGCGGCTTCAAAGGCAATCTCGGCTATCACACCATCGACTGCATCCTGACGGCGCATCGTAGGGCCTGCTTCGGCAAGTGGAGATGCAGCAGGCGGAGCTGCTTCGAGTGCGGGCTGAGCGGGAGATTCCGGTTGGGCGGCTTCAGCAGCCGGCGCTGCAACTGGCTCTGGAGCCGGCGCTGCCGGCGGCTGTTGGGCAGGAATATCAACTTGTGTCTGGGCCGGAGTAGCTGCTGGAGCGACGGGGGGCTCGGGCTGGGCAGGCGGTTGCTGTGCGGGCATATCTATTTGAGTCTGCTGTGGCGCAGGCGTCGCAGGCGCAGCGGGCGGCTGTTGCGCAGGGATATCGACCTGTGTCTGCGCCGGTGTCGCACCCTGTGCTGCCGGCTGAGTCGGCAAAGGCGAGTAGCCTGCCGGCGCCGGCGGCACGAGGGCTCCGGTCGCCTGGAAGCCGGGCTGACCGGCTTGAGCTGGATCGTAAGCTTGCCCTGGCGCGGCCATCGGAACCGAGGTGAATTCGCCGCTTGCAGTGACAAACTGCTGCATCGGCTGAGCGGCCGCTGCTGCTTGATCGGGCTGGGCAAAAGTGGGTGGTGCAGCCATTTGAACGGGCTGAGCTGCGGGGGGAGCCGGCACTGCCTGCGGTGCCTGAGCGGGAGCTTGCTCATGCTGCTCAGGCCAGCCTACTTGAGCAGGCTCAGCCGGTGCGGCATCAGCCTGATCGCCCCAACCTTCTCGCACTTCTTCGGCTGGACTTTCGTCGCCCCAGCCGGATAACAATACTGCATTCGGATCGGCTGCAGCTGGTGCGGGAGCCGGTGCTGGTGCCTGCGGAGGGGCGGGATGTGATTGCGGCGGTGGCGGTGGTGGAGCCGGAGCCGGCGGCTGCACCGCCTGTGGTGCGGATGGCGCCGGCGCCATCAACGGCGTTCCGCTGTTGGGAAGCGGCATGTATAAAGTTTCCGGACGAATGAATGAGGCTTCAGGCTCGGGCACGCCGAGAGCCTGGTGCAAAGTCATGCCGTTAAAGTGCATGTTTTGCAGCGCGGAAATAGCCTGATCTGGTCGAATCTGGCGACCACGAGTCAGGTGCTGCAGCTCGAGGGCGGCCTCAACCATCCTTTCGCTGACCAAATTAAATTGCACCAAAACCTCGCCTACGCGCCGCTGTTGGCTGAGCGCAACTTCTAAAGCGTTGAGCATATCGGTATCGCTGATAATGCCAGCCTTTTCAAAAAACTCGCCCAAACGGAGGATTTTATCCAAGGTTGGGGCGGTCATCTCAATGCTCTGACGAGTGACAGACGATTGAGACGTGGCATTGCGCAATTTAGCAATTGCTTCGTCGCGGGTCACACTGCCGTCTCTGACGCCGATCTGAACTTCCAGACCCACTTTCAAAACATTTTCCGTGACTGCATTTGTCAAAACGAGCACTCTGCCCAACGGCAGACCGCTGGATTCAACGGTATCCAGCGCAGTTTGCAATTGTTCTTTGGTGATGCGCTCAGACTCAATCAGCAGTTCGCCCAACTTATTAGTTTCTTTCTGGCTGATTTCGACGCGCCCTTCCAGCATCTGCATGCCTTCTTCGAAAGACACGCCGCGTTCGCGCACGATTTTCATCACCTTAAACATGTCATCTTTGACGATGACATTATCTTTGAGTAGCGACTGGCCTAAAACCACCGCTCGCAATTCTTTATCCGACAGATGGCCGGACATGACCAGCACACTTCCCAGAGGCAGACGAGTCTGTTGCGCCATCGAAACGGCGTCCTCCAGCTCTTTCTGCTGAAGAAAACCCATGTCAATGAGCAACTCGCCTAAACGATGCTCCTGTTGCTGCTGGCTCATCTTTCACCCGATAGTAAACGTGAGGACCCAGACCTCCCCCGTTATTGTTCCCTTTTTAAGAATGAATCAAAAGGCCGAAAAGCCTCAAACGCGCACTTGACAAATCATTTTCAGCGCATGCCTTGCGTGGACTGGATTACAGACCTTAACACTCTCTAACCATTGCCAATACTGCCAGGATTCCATGAGTAAAAGGACAGGAAAGGCGAGCGGCGCCGCGCTATCATATTGCCGCTATTGGAAACCCGGAAATTGCCGTCAGCAAACAATAACCAGCAAGAAAGCGCAAAAAAGACAGGAGGGCAGAACTGGCTCTCCAGCTATGCTGTGCTGGCTGCAGCGGCAGTTTTGCTCACCAATGCCGCTGCATATGCCTTACTCAAGACGGATCCGCTTGATTCCCCCAATCGCTGCTGGGCATATTGGTCCGCCAAAGATTGGCAGGAAAGTCAAAAATCCGCCCATAAGCCGGACGCCGTTTTCTTCGGATCATCGCTCATGGTGGCGGTTGTAAACGACGGCGATTCTTCGTTTTTGCAAAAACCTCTCGATGCCGTCAAAAATCACCGCTCCACCTACTTCGAATCATATGCCGGACAGCTGCTCGGCAAACCGCTGAAAACTCACTCTTTTGCTATCGGCGGACAGATGGCGTCCGATGCCTGTGCACTGTTCAGATCTTTGCCTGCCCGCCAAGATACGCGACCCGTCCTCATCTGGGGAGTGGCTCCACGCGACCTTCTCGACAGCAGTTTCAGCGATCCGGCCTCGACTGAAACAGTTCGCTATCTCGACAAGGTTGCCTATCCTGCCGATGCTCTGCCGGAAAGCAAACGCATATGGAAACAGGTGGAACGGCAAATCGAACGCGGTCTTTTCCTTTACGGCAAGAGAGCCGATTTTCAACGGGCCGAGCGCGGCATTTCAGAAGCCCTGATCAGCCGTGTTACTGGTACTAAATTCGATACCATCCGCACGCCGCAACCGCTGCTCAAAATTGCCATGGCCGAGCAGCCGGAAGAAAATGCACCCAATCAGTGGGTGGTCACGCCATATAGCCAGAAAGCGGCTATTCATGCGCTTTGGAATGACAACAGCAAAGAATATGCTATGCGCTATCGGCCGTTCAAACCAAAGGTTTTCAACAATCAATCGCAGTACATGGACAAGTTTTTGCAGCAAGCTCATCAGATGGGTTTTAATGCAATCATTGTCAATATGCCACTTTTGAAGCAAAATACCGACTTGCTTCCTCAAGGTGTTTATGACAAATACTTGAATCAAGTCAGAGAATTGGCGCGGAAAAACGGCGCCGCCTTTGTCGATTGCAACCGGGCGGGACTGTTCACCCGAGCAGATTTCTGCGATCCGGTGCACTTGCATGGACTGGGAGCTCAAAAGTTTTTGCGCATCGTTGCCCGTGAGATGAAAAACGTCAGCGAAACAAGTTCGCTGGCGGGCAAGAATTCGCAGTTTTAAACCCAGGCTGGCAAACTCAAGCTTTCTAAGCCGTCGTATCGAACATGCCGGTGATGGCATTGGCGATTTCCTGCGCTTTCAGCATCGTGCTGGAAGCGTAGGCAGACAGAGTGTGACTGGCAACAGCGACATTAGTGGTTTTGTATTCTGCCTTGTTTAGAACCAGCTCCGCCGAAGTCAAAAGACTTTTGCCGGCAGTTCCGAAGCCGATTGCCATGTCGGAGACCGCAAAAACCGGTTTTACATTGAGTGCGGTTTTGCCGAAATAGAGTCGGCGATCGAGCGAACGTTTCAAACGGTCGGCAACGCTGGCGCCGCCTTCCTCATTACTTTCGAGAAGAACCATGGCCAGGCGACCGTCCGCATAGCGAAAAACCAGATCGGTAGGTCGCAAGTTGGAGCGGCAGATTTTCGCCACCGTATTTAGTACTGCATCAGGTGCCAAAGTAGAAACTTCAGCAGACGGATCGAGAGTAGCCAGCGTCAGGCAAAGGGGATAGCCGCGCTCTTGCGCCAACTGATATTGCCTGTCCAGCACACCGATCAGATAGTCGCGACTTTGAGCCTGAGCGATAGGACCGCGAGAGCGTTGATCGTCGAAGATTTGAATCAGAGAATGCGCGTCGGCAAAGGACTTTTGAAACGAGGCTGCATTGCGACGTTCGTTTTTGCCGGGCAGGAAAGTTGTAGGAGGGCTGTCGCTCATATCAGCCGGATTGTATTACGTCGCAGCCCGGACGTTCTAAGACACCGCTAAAGAGCAATGCCGGGGGGTTAGACCAGACTCAGAACAATCGGTCACTCCCACAAGACGAAAGCGCAGACAACCTGTTTGAAATCGACAGGCAAGCAGGGTTGAGTTTTTTCTCTCACCCGATCGAGATCGGCAGGCTGAGACGATTTGTTCAAATGTGAACGCGCCTGTGAAGGCTTGTCTTCGACTGTCATAAGGCGCGCGAAATCATCCTTTTCAACCACCTAGCGTCAGCCTCGCGAGCATTTAACACATTAAACCGCGTGAGAGCTATCAGAGCCCGTCAGGCTTGCAGAACTTGGCTCAACGGAGTATTGGCTCTTTTTATGTTAGAGCTCTTTGATCCATTGGTTTGCAGGGCCTAAGGTTAATGCATCATGACAACCCTCTTTTTCCTGTTCAGAACCATCCGATAGCCACATAACTACTCGCCATTTCGAGCACCACTCATGACCACTCCCGTGGTAAGTGGTGCTCCTTTTTTCGAGTAGTTGTTTGCCGCCCAGGGTGTCGCAGTTCGCGACATCGACTTCGGATTGTCTGGAAAAACCAATGGAGACACACCCATGGATACAACCTGGATCTACGCCCTGGTGAGCGTCGCTGCGATAAGCGGCATGTCGCTTCTGGGACTCTTCGCCTTGTCGATGAGCAACACCAACTTGCAGCGCTTCACCAAACCCATGGTCAGCGTCGCTGTCGGCGTCATGCTCGGCAATGCGATTCTGCACATGATTCCGGAAGCGTACGAGCATCTGCCTGGCAGTGGAAACACTGTCTCGCTGCTCATCATCGCCGGCATCTTCACGTTCTTCATCGTCGAGCGCGCGCTGCATTGCCGGCACGAATGCTCGAAACCGCACCACCCGCATGCCCTCGGTCTGATGAGCGTCTCGGCAGACATGCTCGAGAATTTCATCGACGGCATCATCATCGGTGCGGCTTACCTGGTCAATTTCGAGACGGGCGTCGCAGCGACAATCGCTGTGCTCGTTCACGAAATTCCGACCGAGCTGAGCGACTTCAGCGTTCTGGTCCAATCGGGCTACGACCGCAAGCGCGCTCTCATGCTCAACATGGCCAGCTCGGTGACCGCCTTCATCGGCGTCATTCTGGCACTTACCATCGGAAGTGAAGCCGAGCACTTCTCCGCCTATGTTCTGCCCGTCGCCGCCGGCTGCTTCATCTACCTGGCTGCCGGTGGGCTCATCCCGCGTTTTCTGCAGAGCACCAACTTGAAGGGCTCTTTCATTCACATCGCTCTGATGTCGGTCGGCGTGGCAGCAATGCTGGCGCTGACCTTCCTGGAGTGACCTGAGTCGAAAGAGGGCCTCTGGACCAGTGCTTTAGAAAACGTGGGTGCGCCTGGGCGGCAAACCGCGACCAATTCCTGAAATCACGCGAGCGAGGCGGCAACAGCAATGTTGTCGCCTCCTTGCCCTGACCTGTTCATCTCGAACCGCCACCACAAGTGGCAGAGGGAAACACGACTATGGCTAAGAAAAGCATCCAACTGACCGCCGCTGCTCACAACAACGACACGGTGGTCCTCCTCGGCATCGATTGGCCGATGGGAGAGAAACTCGCTGGCTGCCTCGGTTTTGCGATCACTCGCATCGCCAAGGACGGCAAGCGTTCGGTCATCGAAACCAAGCTGCCCTTCGACGGGCAGGACGACAACCAGGACTGGAAGAGCCAGCCGTCAACGGCGTGGCCGATCCAGCGCAAGTGGCACCTGGACTTCTCCGGAAAGCCGGGTGAGACCTACACCTACGAGATTCAGGCCATGGGCGGTGAGCCCGGCAACCTGAAGCCCATCAAGGGTCTGGTCGTCGTCACCAACGAAGTGACGCTGTCCACCAAGGTCGACGAGACGTTCGACTGCGGCTTCACCCGCGGCATTCTGTCGACGCAGTGGCTGGCGCGCTTCGTCGGCACGCTGCCCGACGGCACCGAAGGCTTCCCCGACGGTACGCCGAACTTCCAGAAAATCATCGACGCTCTGGAAGACTACGAGAACCCGGACAACGTCATCCGCAAGCACCTCATGGCCAACGTGCCCGAGATGCTCATGGCTCCCGTCAAGGAAGCCGTGCTGGATGGCAGCCACGTCTACCAGGCTCTCTACGAGCTCAGCGCCAACCAGCTTGTGGACTTCCTCCTGAAGCACCTCAAGTATTTCTCGCTGATCCTCGGCAACACGGGTGCGGAAGACCTCACCAACGCGCCGGCGCGTAAGGCCCTGCACGAAGCGGGCGCCGACATCCAGGACCACATGATCGGGCCCTGGGGCATCGCGCACAACAAGTTCCAGGTGAAGGTCAACAAGGACGGCGAGCCGACCGATGTGACGACGGGCAGCACCAACTGGACCAACACCGGTCTGGGCTGCCAGTCCAACATGGTCGCTCGCATCCGCAACGCGCAGGTGGCGGCCAACTTCCTGGACTACTGGAAGCGCATGAAGGCGGATGGCGCCGAGCAATCGCTCGAGTTCCGTCGCCGCAATGCGAAGGGTTACGACCCGGTCGTGCTGGATGACGGCACGATCATCGAGACCTACTTCCAGCCGAGCATGGACGACAAGGTGAAGGGCAAGGGGCTCGACGTCCCGCTCTCGCCCTGGCTGATCCGTGTGAAGGAGCTGATGGAAGGCGCCAAGGACGTGCTCTGCGGCGAAGTCTTCTACCCGGGTTCGCCGTCGGTCATCCACTGGCTGGCGGAAATCTGGGACAACCGTCCGGAGCTCTACGCGTTCATGACGGTCAGTTCCTGGGATGCGCTGCGTGGCGTCAAAGCCAAGCGTCGCAAGGGAAGGCCGCCGCTGTTCGCGCTCGCTACCGGGCGTGACGTGGAGTTCGCCAACTTCATCACCGAGCTGCTGAAGCTGCCCGAGTCGCATGCCATCACGCACGGCAAGATCCTCGTCATCGATCCGTTCGGCGAGAAGCCTGTGGTCATCTTCGGTTCCGACAACCTCGGCGCCAAGGCGAGCTACGGCAATGACGAGAACGGTGTGATCGTGATCGGCAACAAGGCGCTGGCGCAGTACGTTTTCGTCAACATGTTCGACATCAACAAGCACTTCCAGTCGCGCCAGGCCGCTCGGGCCAGCAAGTACCGGAAACAGACTGTTGGCTGGACGGGCAAGCTGGCGGCGACCGATGCGTGGCAGGACAACTGGATCGACGGGTACAAGGCCAAGGAAGCTCGTCTCATCGCCACCGGCGTGTGGGACGGGTCCGGCTTGGTCGACCACCCGAACAATCCGAGCGTCTACGTTCTGCCCGCTCCGAAAAAGAAGTTCCCTCCGAAGCCGGCGGGAATTGTCGACGGTGCGGCGGCTGACGTTGCGCCTGCTGACGGCACGCCTGCGGCGACTCCGGCGACCAATGCGGTCGTAGGAGAAGTCGCGCCCAATGCGGACATTCCGCAGCCGGGTCCGGCGGGCTCCGGCGAAGAGCAGTAATACTCGGTTGAAGGACGTTTTGAAAGAAGCGTTCTAGACCGGGTCGTCCTCGAGCGGCATGGAGAAAGCGCGTATTAGCGCCGTATCCATGCCGCTTGCGTTTTCGAAGCGTGTTCAGTCATCAACCGCTCTTCAAAGAGTTTGTGCGTTTCACGAAAGGACAAAACATGTTCGACTTCCTCATGTCCCACTGGGGCGTTTGCGCCGCGATTCTCACCGTCTGCTCACTGTACTTCTCCTGGAAGGTCAACGGCGGCGGCATCTTCAACTTCAACCCGAAGCCGGGTCACAGCAGCGCCAACATCATCGGCGAGATCCTCATGCTGATCGGCTACATCGGCTTCTCGGTCGGCATGGTGGCCATCGCTGCCATCGTCGCCGGTGTCATGCGCGTGGTCCTGGTCATCACGGCCATCGCCGCCTTCAATGCCGGCTCGCCCGACATTGGTGCGGCGTGCCTGGCCTTCACCGTCGTGACGGGCGTGGTTTCGTTCCTCGCCTATCGTCACTCGAAGGGGTCGAAGCGTCGTTCCTGATGCTTAGCGTCTGACAGCGCATAAACGCGCTTAGGACGCACTGGCAAGGAAGCAGAGCGGAGGCAGAAAGAGAGCAATTTCTTTCTGCCTCCGCTCTGCTTCCTTGCTTTTTTAACC
>PNKB01000031.1 GCA_013997645.1 Cyanobacteria bacterium PR.3.49 | reverse complement strand
GACTGTGCATCCACAAGATTCTCAAAGAAGATCGCCATTGGGACAACTGGGCGATTGCCGCTGCCCTTCTGGCAATATTCGGTTCGTTCAATTCGATGAATGTCTTTCGCACTGGGCAAACGACCTGGTTTATGTTCGTTTTCTTTGCGCTTTTCTATTGGGCGTTAAGAAACAAAAATGACATCGGGGCTGGGCTCAGCCTCGCACTTGCCACTGCAAAACCGCAGTATTGTCTATTGTTTGTCGCCGGACTGCTGGCAACAAAACGATGGAAAGCATTCATCACATTTTGCGCAGCCGTAGGTGTGATGCTCATCATTGGGGGTACGGTACTCGGCTGGCACAATGTTTTCAATTACCCAAGCGTGATTAGCCGACTGGAAGTGACGGCAGGCACGTCGTTTTACCCCGAGCGAATGGCGAATATCCGCGGCATTCTTACCAATCTCATGCCGGTAAAACTTGCATATCAAATCAGCTTCTGGCTCGTGTTTCTCGCTATGCCTTTTGTGTACAAACTCTGGACCGGCATGAAAGACGATCCGGAAAAATTGCGCTGGATTTTCTCGCTAACCGTGCTGCTCTCGGTAACTTTTGGTCCCCACGTCAATCCATATGATTGCCTGCTAATTGCACTGCCGGCGATACTAACCCTTCCCAGCATAAGCCCCATTGAAGTCTGGAAATTGAAGTCAAAACCTTTGAAAGTCTGGTCATTTATTCTTTTCGCTTATCCCGGAATTGGCTGGTGCGTGGGCTCTTTGAACTTCGTTTTCATCGCGATGAACATCGCGCTAATCATTAGCGGCTTCATGTACATGAACAGCAAAGAATTCGGCGCCGACCAGTCAAAGTTATCTGCAACGGACTGAAATAGAGAAAAATTAGTTTGTCGAACTTTTGCGATCGATTGCTGATGTTTCGCTGCTCTTCGTAATCGACATGGCGCTGATGAACACGGATGAAAATGTAATGCTCAATCCGATGATGATCATGGTTCCGGCAAAAGAAGCCCAGCCCAAATTACCCATGGGCTCGACGCCTGATTTAAGCCACTTCCAAGCCATAATGCCGAATATGACCACTCCGGCAAGAGTCATTGAAGCACCGAGAAAAAGTCCGCCTTCCAGTTTGAAAGTCTGATAAAACTTGCGCAAGAAATTTTGATTGGGGTCAAATCTGCGGCTCCAAGAATAGGTCTTCGCGTGAAGACCTAACAGCAAAGTTTGAACACCGACGACACTAAGGACGATACCAGCCACACTGCCAATTTCGAAAACGTGCCGACCCGGTTGATGAGCAAGTCCATAGATAACGACGCCGTGAATCAGCATGCCGAGCGCGAATAGGGCAATGCCTGGAATGATGAACACTTTGTTGGGGCAGTAAAGAATCATCATTCTCAAACTGCGCCAGCCGTCGCGGAAGGTGCTCAATTTAGACTCGCCGATGCGCGGTGCCAAAATGATTCCAATTTCCGTGTACTTCAGCCCTGCCAGGTGGGCGTTGATCGCCAGCTCTAAATTGAACTCCATGCCGGGGCTGACAGGTTGAATTCGGGCGTAGGCTTCGCGGGTAAACGCCCTGTAGCCGCAATAGACGTCAGTGTAGGGCGTTCCGAAAAGCGTGTTTAATCCCAAAGTTAGCAGAGGATTTCCCACATAGCGGTGCAGCCAGGTTATGTTCGCACTTCCCTTTTCGGAATAGCGGCTGCCCGTCACGAAATCGTATCCTTCATTCAGCTTGGCGAGAAACTTGGGGATGAGCGCAAAATCGTAAGTATCGTCGGCGTCAGCCATGATGAAATACTTACCGCGCGCTTCGCTAAAACCTTTGAGATAGGCATTGCCATAGCCGCGCTCCGGCTGGTGGACAACACGCACGCCCAGCCCTTCGGCGACCTCAACAGAGCGGTCGGTCGAGCCGTTGTCGCAGACGACAATCTCCCCGTCAATATTGTGCTCGGCAAAAGCCTTGCGAATTTTCTCGACGCAAATCGGCAGGGCATCTTCTTCATTCAAGCAGGGCAGCACGACCGAAACTACCGGCGAATGTCCATCTGCCGCTATATTCGAAATCGGTGCCTGTGCCATGGTTTCCTACCGCGTACTTGACTTCAAGCGCCGCTGTGCGGCGGACGCTGCCTCTCGAAATATGATACCCGGTCCCACAAGGAGTTAAAGGCTGATATAACTGGCCGAAAAGAAAGGGGTATAACTATCGCATGGACAACCCCGACATCTTAAAGCCCCTCGCCGGCAGCGTCGTGAGACCTTTGCACGACAATCTCGTGGCAGGCAGGCGCGTGCGAGTTCTGTCCGAATGGATCGCCGGGATGCTGCCAACCGGTGAGCTTACAGGGCTTGATGTCGGTTGCGGCGACGGCGGCGTCGGCAGGCAGATAACTGTATTAAAACCGGATGCAAAGCTAGCGGGCGTTGATGTGCTTGTGCGCCCTGATACGCTCATCCCGGTGACGAAATTCGATGGCGAAAAATTGGAATTTCCGGATAACGCTTTCGACTTTTCGCTACTCATTGACGTGCTGCATCACACGGAAAAACAGCAAAAACTGCTCGCGGAGTGCCTGAGAGTCTCGAAGAAATTCGTCATCATCAAAGATCATCTTTGCGAAAATCCTTATGACGATATTCGCTTGCGCTTCATGGACTGGGTCGGAAATAAGGCTCACGGTGTGCATCTTCCGTATCTGTATTTGAGTTCTGCAAAGTGGAATTCGCTGTATCAAGAGTGCAACGCAAAAGTCGAAGAGACGCGCAGCAAGCTGCATCTCTACCCGCCGCCGGCAACATGGATTTTCGACGACGGTCTGCATTTTATTTCAAGAATCGCAAAGCGCAATTGATCAACATAATTGAATTCAAACCGCAAATGCAACCGAAACAGCAGCCAACAAAGAGCAAGTCATCATCCATGCAAAAGTGGGTGGAAACCACAATGGGGATTCTCTTTGTCAGCCGTGGGTCGGTTCAATTCGCTGATGACCACGACCACTGGCGCAAAGGCTTCTGCCGACTACTCGAAATCGATGAAGCGAAGGCAAGAGAATTTATCGAAAACACCGTCGAAGCAGCCGAGCACATTTTCGGCAGAAATTTGAGTCATTTACAGGAAGAAGAACGCGTGACTTGCCTCCTGGAGGCAGTTAATAAGACCTTTTACAAGCACAAGCGCAAAACAATAGAAGCCGATCACGACCTCGACTTTGAGGGTCTGGCCGGTCCTGAGGGCGAAATTCCCGACGCGATATTCGCGCATTCTATAAGCGGCAATACTGATTATCTCGTGATCGGCAATGAAATTGAGGAATTCGCCTGGCTAGTCGATGCGAAGACAAAAAAGCCTGTCACCGCAGACAGTATCATCTACGACGAAAAGTATTTTTCTCCGCAAGGCGGAGCGCATTACGGCATGAAAGAATACCTATTGCAAATGGACTGGAGGCTTGAAAAAGCCCAGCGTATCATTGATCTGGTGGTCGAAAATGCCGGAACTCGCACAGAGAAGTGGATGAAAAACCCGCAGCAAGTAAAAATGCTGGACGTCGGATCAGGCATCGGATATTTTCGCAAGGCGGCTCAATCTCTAGGTTTTGAACATTATGGAATTGATCTTTCAGAAGACATAATCAAACACTGCAAAGAGGTTTTTGATTTCGACACCTGGCACGGAAATGTCGAGGATTTGCGCCAATATGCGGCAGGAACGAAGTTTCAACTGATCACATTGTTCGACGTAATCGAACACCTGGAAAAACCGAGGGCAGTAATCAGCCTGCTCAAAGAGTTTCTCACCGATGATGGTCTCATTGTCATACGCACACCTAATCTCAATGCGCAAGAAGCTGAGATTTTGGGCGATTACTATTATTCTTTCAAACTCGATCATGTGCGCTATTTTTCGGCAAACTCTCTCAACGAAATGATGCACGGCATAAAAATGAAATCGCTGTTTAGCGAGACAGCCTCGCACCTTTTCAAAGGCATTCTCGGGGCCGACTATCTTTTCAAACTTGGGCAAGCCCGCCGTGGCGCGGATATACTGGCATTTTACGAACACGCATAGGAGTCTATGTGACGTCGCGCGATTCCGAAATTAAAGTGTCATGCGTGCTTCTCACCCTCAATGAAGAAGGCGCCATCGCAAAAGTAGTCAACGACATCAGGCTCGTTTTGCCGCACGCCGAGGTTGTCGTTGTCGACAGCAGCACTGACAGGACGGCGCTAATTGCAGAAGAATTGGGCTGCACAGTCATTCGCCAACTGCCACCCAAGGGTTATGGCTGGGCTATGGATGCGGGTTTAAAGAAAGCCGCTGGCGAATATGTGATCACACTAGATTGCGACGACACCTACCCGACAGAAGCGCTGAAAGAATTGGTGAAGCGCATGGACGCCGGTGCAGACCTGGTCAGCTGCTCGCGCATGAAGAGCAAGCCCGGCGCGATGAAACTATCGCATTTTCTCGCCAATCGCATTTTCGCCTTGACTGCTTGCCTCTTGTGCGGCGCAAAAACGACCGACGTGCATACCGGCATGCGTGCATATAGAAAAACGTTGCTGCAAAACTTCGCTTTCGATCCGGAAGGCATGGCGCTTCCAGTGGAGCTGCAAATCGGACCGCAACGTCTCGGCTACAAGTGCCAGGAAATTTTCATAGACTATCGCCCGCGCATCGGCAACAGCAAAATTGTGCCGATTGAAGGCAGCATCTGGACGTTTCGCCGCATCTGGCGGTGGCGGAAGTTTTTCAACTCAAAAAAAATGCAATCGACCATGGTGGCATTGCTCGCATTACTAATGCTTCCACCTGCCACCCAAGCGGCAAAGGAAAAAACTATCGTCTGCCGTCGCTTCATCCAAAAAAACCCAGTTGTCGGCGAGATGGAAGTCAAACTCACACCGAGAGCTGCGACTGTCTACATGAAGCGCGGCGGGTGGACTCAACTTCTCAAAGCTCCTGACTGGAAGAATGTTTTGATCAACAAGCAAGCGAAAACATTTTGCAGGCATCAAAAAGACACCTGGTGGGATCGTGCCATCGGTCTCGGCGTGCAGACCAACGCTTCTCGAGCAGTTAAATCAATCAGCAATAAGAAAGAAAAGGTGCTCTGGATGGAAACCACAAGGGTAAGCCTGGAAGGTCTGAACAGCAAGATGGGAGTGGGCGGACTAAACCAGAGCGATGGCAGCGAATGTTTTTACTTCCGCGACCCGAAGATTCCTGCGGCGTTTTGCAAGCATATGGCGCGTCAGTCGGCGGTTCCCGACCTGGGTGGACTGATCGTTCGCATGAAAACAAGCGGTATGGAAGGTCCAGGTGCGATCAAAATGGATACCTTGAAGGCAGATACCCTGGAGGTTCCGGTGAGTGAGTTTGAAGTGCCGCGAGGTTTCAAAGAGGTATTTTCACCGCAAGAGATAATGCTCGGAACCGGCGCGGATGGGCTCAAAGACTTCCTTCCGTGAGAATGAAACACATAAGAATGATGAGTGATTTCAATTGGAGCCGACCAAACTTGAAACTACGTTCATGCCTAGCGCAGCCATGTTCAAGCTGTAACTCCCTTAGAAGCTCATGATGAGCAAGCGTTAATATCATCAAATGATGCTTCTAAAGTAATATATAGGCCTCAGCGGAGGGCGTTGAGCGTGGAGTTTACTGGCTTTCCTCGCCACCAACTCAGAGCAATGGGACGTTCAAAAGGACGTCTGGTTTCGCGCCCCCAGGCAACGAATTCTAATTCCGGACCACATTCAGGTGTAAAAGCTCCAGCCCAAAAGCCTGCAGGCATCGGGCATGCGGTTGAACGCATTCGTTTGGCTGCTGCACCGGAATGCCTGGAGCCGAAAGCACTTCTTGACTATCTCTCAGTCGCCGTGAGCGATCTGGATAGAGAAGTACTCGACCCCGAGCTGCTTCCGAAATTCGCTCAAATGACTACTCCATCCGTAATCGTGCCGCGGCAAAGACCTAAAGTCGTTCAAGATCAATGGTCGTCTGATTTTTCAGCCCAACCGCCCAATCCTGTTCCGGCGACCAATCGCAACTTCGGACTGGCGGAAAGCGCTCTGCAAGGGCTTGCCGACATGCTCACCCTGGAAGCAGGCTCCGTAAGGGAGAAGGCTTCTTACGAGCCGGAAGCTCAGTGCGCCCGGGCGCCTGAATTTGTGCAGTGCGCAAAGCCGCCTGTAGACTTGATTCCCGCCCGTTCTTCCAGCTATGAAATGCTCAATTCCTGGTTGAACACCGGCAGGGAAAATTCAGCATGTGCCACCGCAGATGATGACGATGACACAATTGCATTTTCTCTCGACGAGATTGAGACAGTCTCTCTTTACGCCACGGAAGCAGCCGAGTTCGGCGGCTCTGCAGTCGCGAATGCCATTGCCCAGACAAAGGAAATCAACTCCTACGCAAACGAAGCACGGCGCTTTTTATGCAGCATGAGCAATTCGGTGCAAGAGGCTGAATCCGCTGAAGACTTGCTTTCCACGCCGTCCATTGCCGTTGCCGAAAAAATCGTACGCGACGAGTCTCACTCAGCTATGCCGGTCACGCAATTTTTGCCGGCGGGGCGCCGCCTCGAAACATTGGACAACGGCGCACAGATCATCAAAGACTCGCTGGGCAGAGTAATCGAAGTTCGCTCTCCTTTGGGTCCGGTGTTGCGCACTCGCTACGACGAAAGCGGGCATCTGCGCTTCTTCGTACGCACCGACAAAGAGGGCAATATCCAATCCTACGGCGAATCCGACAAGCAGGGCGTCGTCGTGCACGACCCCGAAGGTCGCGTCAGGGCTGCCGGAGAGTCTATGGCTATCGACCGCGTCGGGCGCCTATCAATCGTGCGTAAAGACGGACAATTCTGGAGCATCGACCTGGCACGAGGGCTGCATGTCGAGCGCCGCCAGATGGTCGACGAAGATGGACAATGGACAGCCATTACAGCGGTGTTTGCCTATGACGGCTTCCGCATGGTGACGCGCTTCCAAAGCATGGACCTGCGCGAATTCGATGAAAGCGAAGGCTGCTACACGCCCTCCTTTGGCACAGTAATACAGGAAGAAATCAGACTGTACGGCAGAGACGGCTCTTGCGTGCAATTTGATTCGGAAGAAGCAATCGAAGACTTAAGACCATCTCGAGTGTGGCCGCCGGCCAGCCGCGCGGTCGACAAAAAGTATCGCAATCGCTGGCAAGCAGGAACTGCCTGGCAAGCCGTTCGCGAGTATCTCGAATTGCTGAAGTCAGGGAGTGGTTAGTAGATGACCGAGAAAATCAAGTTCGGAACGGATGGTTGGAGAGCAATCATCGCGGACCAGTTCACGTTCGAAAACGTAGAGCGTGTGGCTTATGCCGTGGGGATGCACATCAAAGAAGAGTACAAAATCACCGACAAAGCTTCCGCCGAAAAGTTGCCGATTTTGATCGGTTACGACACTCGCTTTCTCGCCGACAAATTTGCTGAGCGCGCCGGGCAAATCCTGGCAAGCATGGGGCTTTCCGTGCGCATGACCGAGCGCGACGTGCCCACGCCCTGCATCGCCTTTGCGGCACAAAACCAACCCACATCCGGTGCGCTGCAAATCACAGCCAGTCATAATCCGCCCGAGTATTGCGGCATCAAGTACATTCCGCACTTCGGCGGACCGGCTACCAATGACATTACCAATAACATCACCAGACATCTCGGTGATCTTCCAAAAGATTATGAGTTTGCTCACGTAAAAGTTGAACGTTTCAATCCAACCCCGCCTTATCTAGACGCAATACGAAATTTTGTCGATCTAAAAAAACTGGGCGCGGCAAAAATTCGCGTCGGCTATGATGCATTGTTCAGCACCAGCCGCGGTTACTTAGACACGCTTATAAAGGAAGCCGGACTGCCGGTTTCGGTGCTTCATGACTATCGCGATCCGCTCTTTGGCGGCGGCATGCCTGAGCCCAAACCAGAGTTTTTGAAAGAACTGACTGCGCTGGTAAAACAAGAAAAATTAGATGTCGGCCTTGCCACCGATGGTGATGCCGATCGTTTTGGTGTCATCGACGAGACCGGAACGGCTCTAACTGCAAATCAGTTGCTGTGCCTGCTCACGCGCCATCTTGTCAAAAACCGCGGCATAAAAGGCGCCATCGTTCGCACAGTGGGCACCACGCATCTGCTGGACAAACAAGCCAAACTTTACGGTCTGGAATTAATAGAAACACCGGTAGGCTTCAAATGGATCGGTGAGCAGATGAGGCTGAAGGATATTTTGATTGGCGGCGAGGAATCAGGCGGAGTCTCCGTCAAAGGACACATTCCTGAAAAAGACGGCATCCTTGCAAATTTACTGGTCCTGGAAATGATGGAATGCGAAAAGAAGCCGCTCTCGCAAATCTGGAAAGATCTGGTCGCGGAGATTGGTTCCGACTTCGTCGCCAAGCGCGCCGATATGCATCTGACAGCGGTCACGCAAAAGCAATTGATGGAACGTTTGACCTCCGCACCACCGGACACCATTGCCGGCGAGAAAGTAACAAAAGTCGGGCGCTCAGATGGTTTAAAACTCTACCTGGACGACTTCACTTTCGTTTTGCTCAGACCATCAGGCACCGAGCCGATTATGCGCCTCAGTTACGAAGCGCCTGACTCTTCGCGCCTGGACAAAATCATGGCGGATTTCAAAAAGCAAACGGAGGCGATTCTTAAGGACTTGAAAGGCCAGATTGGCTCGCAGGATGCAGGCATGCCCGAAAAGGCAGGCACAGCAAGCCATTAGAACATTAGCCGGATAAACTTTTAACCGCTTGACTGAGCTGCTAATATTTCATGCAGGAGCCAATGCCGTGACGGAAAAAGTACTGCCCGAACATAAGAAACGCCAGAAGATGCTCAGAGAAGGGCTCATCGCCGTGGTGACGCTTTTGGCTATGTATCAGGCCGGTCGCTCGGTATATACGAGCGTAGAGCGTCAAGTCTTCCTTCACCAGCAAGAAATCGCCCTCAAGCAAGGTGAGGCACAGGCTCAAGAGGTCAACAAAGAATTGAGAGAGGGTCTTTCCAGCTACCGCTCTTCAGACGGCATCGAGCGCCTCGCCCGCGAGCGCCTAAATTTAGCCGGTCCCGACGAAATGATCGTGCGCATCGGCAAGTAACCACCTAAACAAGTTTAGCCAACCGTCTCGCCACACGCTTCGCAGAGTTTTTCATACTCTTCGTATGTTTCAACCGTCATGATATGTCCCTCGCCCCAACATCTGGCAGTGATGTCCAGCTTCTTCTTAAACACTGCTTTCGCCTGAGTCAAATCACCCATTGCTTTATGCAGATTACTCTTAACGCCCAAAATGCCCGTGAAGCACAAGGGATGCGACTGATTTTCCTCTGCTATTTCCATATACGCTACTGCATCCTCCGCAAGAGGAAGCAGCAAGGCGAAGCGATCTTCCTTACTGAGCAACGAAATTGCAGGGTCTGTCTCCTCGCCGCCTGAATATCCATACTTTTCTGTTATGGCCTGCCATTCAGGACTTTTGCTTCCAAACGAGCGTTTTGCGACATTGGCAAACTTCGCCATCAAAGAAGCAGCCTCCGCAGAGCCGTTCATCATTTTTGCCTGCAAACTAAGCCACGACAAAAATTGTTCTTCATACGGAACGACTAGGCATGCCGCTATAGCCTCTTCCCTCTGCGGAAACTGCGCAAGCAACTTCTGTCCTTCATCCTCTCGACCTGTTTCAATCAAAAGCTGCGCAAGGTTTTGCGAGACTTTTTCTCTGGTGAAAAATCCCAGCATGTAATGTTTGAGAATCTCCAGCGCCTCACGATAAAGAGCTTCCGCTTCTTTGACCATGCCTTGCTTGTGACAGATGTACGCAATGCGCTCCATTGTCTCGGCGATGCGGCTGTCTCTTCTGTCTTCCTTGGCGATGGCGTCAAAATGCTCAATCGTGGCGAGCGCCTGCTTTAGGACCGGCAGCGCGCCGTCGAGGTCGCCAGCCTCAATGAGCTGCTCACCTTGCGCAAATTGTTTTTTCCATTCGATTGCCAGTTTCAGCGGGCTTTCAGTCATAAAGACCTCCATCATGCACGGCTAAAGACGTTATTCACTCAAACGGCCTAACGTATGCGCGCAGCGTGCGTTAGATCAAAAAGACGCAGCGCATAGCAGGGTTTTCACCAGTGACAGCGTAAAACATCTGAGATAGCTTAGATTCAGTTGCTCCTTTCCGCGCTGCGGATTTGTATAAAACCACCCGTTTCTTCCTGTTACACCGGAGGGGCATATGTCTCATTCGAATTTGCCTGTTGATGCCGATACGAAGCTGCTCAGCCATGTTCGCATTGCTGCCCCTTGCCACGTAGATTGGGACTCGATGACCGGTGATGAGAACAAACGCTTCTTTCGGATGGCTGCTGAATGCAGCTAGTTTATTGTCTTCTATAGGTTTAATTGTGCTGGCGCTCTTGAAAAAGACTCGCCCATCAACAATCGGTCTTATGCTTCTGGCAATTTGGGGTTTTACAGGTTTCATCCTGGGCGTAATGACTGCATTTAGAGGCTATATGCTATGAAACAGAACATCGGTGAATGCACTGATGATGCGCTCGTTCAAAAACTCTCCATCGCCGCACCATGCGACGTGCCATGGGATTCGATGGAAGGTGACGAGCGCACACGCTTTTGCGGGCAATGCAAATTGAACGTGTACAACATCGCCGAGATGTCGACAAAAGACGCAGCGGCACTGGTTCGCAAGGCTGAAGGACGCTTGTGTTTAAAACTCTACAGGCGCGCTGATGGAACAGTGATAACCGACAATTGCCCGGTCGGGCTGCGGAAAATCAGAGACAGGATGAAACGGGTTGCAGCGGTCGTGCTCATGTCTTTGGCGTGGGTCGGGTTGATTTCCAGCGCACAGGCGCAGGGTCTGGTCGGCGCACCTGTGGATGTTCGATATGGAGTTCCTATAGAAGCGCCAATAGACCCTAGATATGGGCTTACCGGCGAAGTCGGTAATTTGCCGGTTGAACTATTTCAAAATCAGACATCCAAAATTTTTATCAACCTAGCCTCGGGGATTTCGTGCGCGCTTTTAGCTCTCATGCTGTTTTCAAAACGTGCAAGGGTGCCACTCATGGGCATCATGCTCTTATCGATTTGGGCTATCGCCGGCTTTATGTTCGGAGTCAGTTCCGGTTTCAGATTTGATGGAGTTCTTTATTGCCGCGCTTTCTAGCGTTTGGAAGCTTCGCATTCGCAACTCAAGTCATTGCTACCAGCAATTCTTCTGCGCTGTTGGGTGGGCGCAGACCATCGCTTCTGCCGCTGAAATAGCGCTCTGCAAGCGAGCCGGATGGCACGTGCTGCGCGTTTTTAAAACCAGCATCGCGCGCCATCTGTACAATTAATGACATTGCAAGAGTAGAGCCGGGAGCAAGTTTTGCAACTTTGAAGCTAATTCAGAGCGACGCTGTGCGAACGTATCCAGCCCCGCGCCAAGAATGACGTATTGGCTCACACCTTTGTCGGACTGCTCTCCAACCAAGTCTTCGATAAATCGTGCGCGCGCAACAATGGACGCACGAAAAGGTTTTGTGCCTTCCGGGTGCATGTCCGGTCGGTCGCGCCAGCCATCGCCAGGTGCCGCTAGTTTCAATCCGATTTCGTCTTCCAGGACATGAGGCGCCGCATCGACCTGGACGTGCATGGCGCGCCACAGAGCCACCCTGACGGCGGTGTTGTCCGGCACTTCGACTCGGCTATCAGACATTTTGAGAACTTCTACTTAAATCGACTTTACTGCTGCTTTGAATTTGAGCTTTCCATGCGTTTTGCAACGAGGCTCAACTCGGTTTCCAAAGTCAGCTTGTCCGGCACGCCACCAGCAACAGGTGCCTGTGAAGGCGGAGACGAGATCAACTGATATCCGCAGATACGGCAGAAAACCGAGTCGCGATCGTGTGATTTCTCACCGCATTTTTTGCAGGCATTAACGGCATTAGCAGCTTGATGCATCTGCACGGAAACAATTCCTGTGGGCACGGCGATGATGGCATAACCGAGCATCATTACTATGCATGAGAGAAATTGACCCAAGGGCGTCTTCGGCGACATGTCGCCATAGCCCACGGTGGTTAAGGTGACGATTGCCCAGTAAATACTGATCGGAATATTCGAGAAGCCGTGCTCCTCGCCTTCTACGACGTACATCAAGGCGCCGACGATAACTACGATAGCGACAATCGCTGCGGCGAACACTGTAATTTTCGGCAAGCTGAGCTGAAGAGCACGCTTGAGAGACTCTGCCTCATGAAGAAAACGCGCCAATTTGAGAATGCGGAAGATGCGCATCAGGCGAAGAATACGCACGATCATCAGATAGTGCGCATCGGCTGAAAACATTGCGATGTATGTCGGAAGAACGGAGAGCAAATCGACGATGCCGAAGAAACTTTTCGCATATCCCCAACGCTTAGGCGCACAGATTAAGCGCAACACATATTCCACTGTAAAGATGGCTGTGATAACCACTTCAGCAGCGAAGAAGTACGCGCCGTATTTGTCGCGCAGGGAATGCACGCTATTCAGCATCACTGTGACAACACTGGTGATGATTACAGCGATCAGTACCAGGTCAAAGATTCGACCCAATCGCGTATTCGATTCAAAGACTGTTTGGTAGAGGGCTCGACGCCAGCCAGTGGGCGGAGCGGTATTAGGTGCCACTTCTTTTTCTTCAAGGTTTCCGATTACCGCCGCTATTGTAAGGCCGCTTTGTGGCAAATTAATGACATCGTAATACTTATGAACAGCCTCTCATCCAGTCTACGTGGGGTTTTCACCACCATTTTCGGATTTTTCGAGAGTGGTCAAGAAGGAAATCATCGAGCAGAGGTAGAGCGAAGCCGCCACCAGCAACAGGTTTCTAATTCCTAAATAGGTCGATAGGTATTCGAGCAAACCACCGACAACCGCCCCGAAAAGGTTGAATGCCAGAGCTTTAGAGGTATTAGACGACGCGCGCAGACCGCTGGCAAAAACGACCGCTGCGATACCCATGGGCAATATCGTCAGAAGGGTTACCAGAGAGTACTGAATAAACTGCCCGCCGGAGGCGAGCGACGCCACTACGCCTTCTTGCGAGATCAGGAAGCTGGTGAGTATGGTGGAAAACAGAATAGCGTAAACAATCCTGATTTTGCCGTCGATTACCTGACCGAGGTTGTTGGTGGCAATGGTCGCGGCAAGAATCATCAGCAGGATGCCGTTGATTACAAAGGCTGACGTGATCCAGGTAGAACCGTACAAGAGCGAAAGAAACGAGATCGAATGCAATTCCAGCAGCATGAAAGCGCTGCCCAGGAAAAACATCTGCCATGAATGACCATCGGACTTTCCGAAAAGCAAGCGCCGTCCGGCATACAGGCTCAAAGCCAGCACTTCGAGCACGACCAGCAAATATGGATAATCGACCTTTTCCGGCTGTACATATAAGTACGGCCAATCGTCCGTTAGCGTACGCGAGCCGGCGGGATATGTTTTCTTTTGCACCGGATACTCAGCCGGAATTTGCAACGTGCCGTCTTTGACACGTGGTCCGAGAATGAAGATGCATCCGATCATTTTGCCTTTGAGAACAATCGGCTCGTATCCTGCGGCAGCGGTAAAAGTCTGGAAAAGTCTCGCTTCAGACCAGGGCGCGACTGTGGCAAAGCTGATCAGCAGCACGCCGTCATCGTTGAGCAAACCTAGTGCCTGCTTGATGCTTTCCTTTGTGTACACGTAAGCATCGATGCGCACGGAAGATCCCAGGCCGGCAATCGTGTGCGAATCCAATGTAGAGAAGTTGACGACATCGTATTTCCGCTTGCATTGCGAGAAGAAATGCCGCGCATCATCGCAAATCAAGTGCACTTTATCGGAGAGATTATCGGGGTTGTACTTCTTCCCGATTTCCAAAATAACAGGATCGATTTCTACTGCATCAATGTCACCAACACCAGCATCAATCGCAGAGGTAACGTTCTGACCCGTGCCGGAGCCGACTATTAGCGCCGATTTCGGCCTGTTTAAACTAAATGCAAGCGCGTAATCATCACGAATGTTTCTCCATAACTCTTGCTTTGACAGCGGAGAATTTGCCTTGAGGTTGAAAAAATATTGATAGAACGCGCGATTGGCAGAGAGTTCCAATCCGACAAAATCAGAAACCGCAGATTTGGCATCGTCCGCCGAAACCGCCGATGAAGCGCCCGTCTTTTCTGCGCCTTCTTTGGTTTTCAATACGGTCAGGTCAATGCGCTGATACGGTGACCACAAAGTTTGCCGCTCGCTGGCGTGATAGGTCGTCAGCTCCGGAATCAAGAGCTTAGCTGGGAATGTCGGCAAGTAAGTAAATGCCGCCGCGATAACAATTGAAAATGTAATGCCGCCAATGGCGGTGCGCCGCAAATTCTTCCACTGCATTATGACTATCACACCCAGTGCGACAATCAGCAATTGCCAGGGCGCCATACGGGTGTTGGAGAGCAGGGAAAGAACAATCCCTCCGACGAGCGAGCCGAGAATGTTGTAGCAATACGCAGGCAGAGATTCGAGTTCGTTAAATAGAACACCCATGCGCGAGGCGATGGCAACGCACATACCGAAGGGAATTCCGAGGATGATGATTATGCACAGCAGAAACATCATCACGTATTCATTATTGGCATTCACCAGACCGGTCAGGTTTTGCCATTGAAAAACGGAAATCGAAGGAAAGCTCCACAAGCCGAATCCCATGAAGTCAGCAATTTTCATTGTGATTGCAAATAAGAAAATCGCAAATGGCAAAAGTTTGTAGCTGTCGCTTCTGTTGAGCGAGAAGCCGACACCCAGACCGACAAAGCATGTTATGAGGGGAAACGTGCGAAACACAGTAAAAGCTCGAATGTCCGCGGACATCCAGCGAATTACAAGCAGTTCAAGAAAAAGGGAAACAGCGCTGAGTATGAAAAGCTCAATCGCCATACTTCTCTTAGATTGCGTTTGCACTTCTGCAGATGCCGATGAAGTCAAAGTTTTCTCCGATTGCCTAGTCTGTAAATCTGAATTTCACCAGAGCGAAAATTGCAGCAAATCCATCACGCCACGTTATCTTCTTGCCCTCTGAATAATCACGCCCGAAATACGAAATCGGCAGTTCGATCAGCCGCACACGCTGTTTGAGCACTTTGGCAGTGATTTCCGGCTCGAAGTCGAAACGATTGGAGCGGATATTCACTTTCTTGAAATACTCGGCTCTGAAGACTTTGTAGCATGTCTCCATGTCAGTCAGCGTGCAGTCATAAAGCACGTTGGTAAGAAAACTGAGAAATTTATTGCCGAGCAAATGAGTGATTTTGAATGCTCTGGTCGGCTTTCCACCCGACAATCTGGAGCCATAGACTACATCAGCGCGATCTTCCAAGATCGGCTTGAGAAGCTCATTATATTCTCGCGGATCGTATTCCAAATCGGCATCCTGAATGAGGATGATATCGCCGGTCGCATTCTGCTGCGCGGTTCTAAGCGCAGCGCCTTTGCCCATATTTTTGTCGTGAAAATAAATTTTGGCGTTGTACTCGCGAGCATCAAGCGTCGAGAGAATGTCGCGCGTTCCGTCCGTACTGCCGTCATCGACAATGACCAGCTCTTTTTCCAGCCCTTGCGTTTCCGCTTTGATGACCCTGTCCAAAACCTGCACCAGCGTGCCGAGTTCGTTGTAGACAGGTATTAATATCGAGAGCTTTTTCACTGTGAAAAACTTTCCTGGTTGCCGCTGCCCTGGGTCGCAAAGTGGAACGACGCTGCGCCGCCCAAAGCCAAATAAGGTTAGCATCTTCGGCGCTTTCGATACACCCTCTCTGCTAAGCTCTGAAAGACAGAAGGCGCACGAGATTCCCAGGTTGACAACAGACGAAGCTAAGAAGCTAGAACGCACTGCGCGTATCGAAAACATTATCGCGACACTCTTTGCGATTCTCGGCGTGGGCACTCTTTTCGGTCTCACTTATCTGTCGCTGCCGGCGTTCGGTGGCATTAGCGATCTGCCGGAATATTATGCGCCTGCAAAATTGATTTTCGAAGGCAAGGGAGCGCTTGGTTACACGCTTGACGGACTGGCCGAAGCGCAACACCGATTTTTCCCGTCTATGGGCGGACGCATAGTCGCTCTTTTCGTGCCGCCGCAGGGGCTTGCGCTTGTTTCGCCCATTGCGCTGCTATCGCCGGACGCCAGTCGTTTTGTTTGGAAAACCCTGCTTGTACTTTGCCTTGCCGCGTCGGTTTTCCTTTTGAAGAAAACGTTCAATTTGGGTTACAAACAGACCTGTTACTTAATTGCGGCAATAAGCCTTTCCGATGCCGCTTACAACTCATTGCGCATTGACCAACTGGCACCAATCCTTCTATTGGCTTATGTTGCGGCAATCTATTGTTTCAAAAACAATAATAATATCGGTGCTGGAATGTGGCTTGCACTGGTGATATTGAAACCTCAACAATTTTTGCCTTTCATGGCATATCTTGCAGGAACCAGGAAAATTAAGCCTCTAATTGTTTGCGCAGGAATTGTAGCTGCACTGTCAGTAGTGGCATGGCTGCAAATCGGACAGACTGGCTGGACCAACTATTTCGCGTTAGTCAGCGCGCCATCAAGTGTTCCTTTCATGCAGCCGGAATTGACTCCCACCCTGCGCGGTCAATTGCTCAGACTTTTTCCTTCGGCGTCTTCAAGCATTTTCAGCCTGACCTCAGGGCTTTATCTGTTTTCCATAGCGCTATCCGCTTTTGCCGGTTGGAAACTGCGCGAGAAAAGAGATTCAGTATTATTGGGAGTTCTGGGAGTAATGCCGCTCGGGCTGGTTCTTTCCATGCACTGCCACACATATGATTTGCTTTTGCTGATTCCAACTATCCTACTCATCTTTAACGACGCAGTAATGCCGTTCAATCAAATTTGGAAACTAGCTGTGATGCTGGGCGCCATCGTTTTCGTGCTGCCATTGTCAGTCGAAATTCAGCATGACTATTTATTGAAGGGAGGGCAGTTCAACCCATGGTTTTTCTTATTGTTACCCCTATCTGTAGCACTGTTGGCGCAGGTTTTGAAAAAGAATCCCAACGTCCAGCCCAAAGAATCCAACTGAAGATCTATTACAGTGACTGCCAGAGCAGAAGTCCGGGAACCTTGAGGAGGCTTTCATGGCTGACATACAGCGCCGCACAAAACGTGCTTGGTTGAAAGACGCGCATTATTCTGTTTACGTTTCTAGAAAAAACCCGCACGACTTTTTGCCGGAAGTGCCGGTTCGATTCAGAGCAGAAAGCCGGGGCGTAGGTCCAGGCTGCTGGCTGTTCTGGCTAACGGGAGGCGTCTTCTGAAAAAAGATAAAAAATTGCCGAAAAATACTTGCGGGTTCAAAAACCTTTTGCTATAAATTTTCTTGTGGGAAGCAATTTCCCACTGCGTTAGTTCGATGTTCGATTTCCGAATAGTTCGATGTTCGATTTCGTTTGAATAGATAACTTAGTTCGATGTCCGTAGTCAGACGGCGATTAGTGCACAATCGTCGAGGTTTGATTGGGCGATCAATGCATAGTTCGTCCACTGTTCAATTGTTTGATGGTTAGAATGTCAGATAGTCCGAAGGTTAGATAGTTCGTTTGAATATCTGTTCAAATGTTCGAAAGTTAGATAATCCATTTTGTTCATTTTTCGAACTGCGCGTAAAGAAGGTTAGGACGAGGATTTTGCTTGTAGGAGGATTGATTTCCTTACCGACAAAAAATCTAAATCTCAATCACAAATAAGAGGCCAAAGTGGCCTTAGATAGAAGAATAGATGAGGAGGCAGCTATTAGTGCTGCCTCCTTTTGATTGGTATCCGTCATTTTGTACGGATTCGCCGGCCTATGGGCCTAAGAAAAGCAATTGATATCGCATATGGTTGCGCGTTATACCGAAGATGTCAGCGAAGCAATAATTTCGCGCTCGTTGTTGTAGCGGTCACAGTGCGCGCGAAAGTCGGTGCGAATCATGACTTTGCTCGGCTTGATCCAGGCTTCGCACATGACCGGATAAGCGGCAAAGTAGGTTGCATCCGAGACTTTGCACAGGTGTTGCTCCATCGCTTCCTCTGTTCCGTCATCACTCAAACGAACAAGGCGACCGAACTGTCCGTCTTTAAAGGAGACCTTCAATTTGGCGGAACTCCACCCAAGAAAGCACCAGACTTGCACTTCACCGGCAGCATTTACGGAAACAGGCACCATCATGCGACCATCGCGGGAAACATCGGGATCTTGCAGCACTCTAGTGCGCCAGTCGAGAAATATTTCTTTTGCCGGATCAAGCCGGGCGACATCGATGGCGGCAAGATTGCAAAAAGAATCCATGCCCAGATCTTCACACGCCACTGCATGCGCGCCCAAGAACAGATTTTCCATGTAGGCCATCTCTTCCCAGAGACTCATAGTTGGCTGAACATCAGGATCTACTCTGCGGACCTTGCTCAATTCCTCGGCGCCAAATATGCCTTGCAATGCAAATCTTATGTACGCGTACGAGCTTGCTCTTCGCAAATAAAAGGACGGAAGCGGCTCGACCCGCAAGTCCGGCATCACGGTTACCGGCGGCATGCCCGCGCCAAATGCCATGGCAAGCTGCTTTACATGCGTCTCTCGCGTAAGTGCATAAAGCCCTTTGAAAAGATCGTCCAGGCGTTTTCGATATTTTGCAGTCGTATCCAAATGCTTCGCTTCCGGCATGCGCTCCAAAATCGCTAGTGGTTCGAGCGCATAAAGCTGCCAGTCATACCAGCCAGAATGTTCTGTCGGCATCAATTGCAGCTGCCCGGACTTAACGCGCGCCAAAAGTTCATCAATCAAAGACTCGCCGATTTGTCCGCCACCACTCATCACACGGTCCATCAATTCAGACTCGTGGCTGCGCGATGGAGGAAAAAAAGCAATGTCCATTCCTGAGGCTGCCCACTCAGGAGATGAGAGTGCATTTGCGAGTCCGCAATTGGTAAGCGGATTTGTCAGCTTGCTTGTGAGGTTAAGATAAGCAAGGTAAGCCCGCTTCAAGTCATCGCTTTGCCTCATAACAGAAATTGCCGAGGCAAATGAGGAGTCTGGAATCATGGACTGCAAAATGCGATCGTGCTGAAAAAGCATGATGAGCTCTCGAGTCCAAGCGTAGAAGCCCAATGGCTTACTCAAAAATGATGAATCAAAATTGGTGAGCATCTGGTCCGCTCTGGCTTTCAACTGAGGCGGCAAGTCAATTTGGCTGCCGCCGCGCAGACAAGCGGCGGCAAGTACTGTTGCTCCGGAAGAGGGGTCGCCGGCATTCTGTGCGACCATGCGCCGGAGAACTTCTGCCACCAGATGCCGCTTTCCGGCAAACGTGCTTACACCCTCGTGCGCCATCAAATCAACAGCCGCGTAAAGCCCGTCATCAAATGACTTGGCTTTCATTGCCAACATTGATGCGCTGACAAAGCCTCTGGTCTTCTCGAATAAGTAATTGAGTGCTGGAAAAAGCCTCTGCGGGGGACTTGGTGCTGACTTGGGCTCTCCCCACCCGCCACTCATCGCCACTTCCTCTTCTTCAATGTCGATCCTGATTTGCTGCCCCGCGTTTTCTTGCTCAACCCTCAAGTTCGGCATATAGCAATGAACTCGTTTTCGCATCTGCAAAACCCCAGGAGGAACTGTTAACTAATCAGCCGAATCGTCCCGTTGGTCCCATCGACCTCCACCATAGTTCCATCTTCCCAGAGCGTCGTCGCGTTAGTCACTCCTGTGACACAAGGCAACCCGTATTCGCGGGCGACCAAGGCGCCGTGTTGCAGCATGCCGCCGACTTCGAGAATGACAGCGGAGGCATTGACGAAAAGAGGAGTCCAGCCCGGATCGGTCGCACGGGCAACGAGAATGTCGCCCCGCTCAAGCGGTTTTTCATCAGGCGTGTGCAAAACCTTAATCGGTCCGCTGGCAATACCGGACGATACGGCAGTGCCGACAACTTCGCCCTCTTTCGCTTCAACCGGCGGCGGATTGATAATTTTGCCCCGCGAGTCGATGACAATCGGCAGGCTGGCAACTGCGTTCAATTGATTGATGATCACTTTATTTTCAGCGGCGAGCTTGCGCAGATCAATATTCTTGTTCTTCAGCGCATCTCTTATCTGTTCGATTTTCAAGTCAAAAACTTGCTCGGGCTTGTCGAGCCGCCCGGCTTCGAACAGCTCCAGCCCGTGCTTCAGCGCTCGCTGACGAAGCGTGTCGATTGCGAAGATCATCAGATACTTCGGCATTTCACGATACCCGGCTAGCGTTTCGTACACCCGATAGAGTGAAGAAAAACTTTTCATCGCGAGCCAACCTTTGCCGTGCAGTTGCTCGCAAAGATTTTCAAACGCTTGCTGACGCGAAACCTGACCGCGATCGAAGCGCTCTTGCGGGTTATCTTCGGCTGAAGTTGTTTTACGCAAAGTGACAACTTGCGCCAGGAGTGTCGCCGGTTCGTCGCGGAATCGCGGCGCGGCAATGTCCAGCTCGGTCGGTCCGCGGTGCCCATAGAGTTCGATAAACTCATCCCAGGCGGCAAGAAACGGCTTTGGCAGCTGTTGCGCTTCGAGCAGTTGGACAATTTTTGCCGAATCTACATCCTCCGGCAGCAGTTGCGCCATGTGATAGAGAGACAGACCCATCTCGATGGTCGGATTATGGGGCACCGCGCGCTCGATATCTTTAAATTCGGCCTCGTACTTTCCCTCGCCGGCGATGGCTTTCATGCGCTCGAGTGCTATGCGTGAGGTAGCGAATGCCGGCAGTATGTGAGAAAACACCGATTGCCTGACGCGATCGAAAAGAGCAGCGGCCAGCTCATCAAAAGGCAGATTTTCAGCAGCAAGATGGCGAACATCGCGCTTGTATTCTTTTACTTCCTGGACAACATGCCGGTGCGCGTGCTCAGGCAACAAACGAGCTTCCAGCACATGCAGTCCAATTGCAGGCAGTTGCAAAAGCAGATGCAACGGGATGTGTTTTATATCTTTGTTGTGAGAGCGATATTCTTCTCCACTGACGGAAGCCAGGATTTTTGCCGCATTCGGGTCCATGTTATTGATGAATTTGACAGCCTTTTCCTGCCCGGCGAATTCAAAAACATTTGACACGTTCATGTAAATTCGTCCGTCTGTCATGTAGGCGAATGATTCATCAACATTCTTGCTCATGTCTTTGCCGAAAACTTTTGAGGTGATGAGCGATGAGGCGCCGCGAAGAAAAGACGTGCCTAAAACGGAAATCGGCTTGAATAATCCCTGAACACATATAGTCACATCGAGATAAAGCTTTTTTTGCTCACCGGGGGCGGTGACTAATTCTTTTGCCAAAGGAACGTAAGTCGTGATCGGACGCGCCTGCAGCAGGAACATTTCGCCGCCCGAAAATGCCCACTCTATATCCATTGGGCGATCGTAACTCTTCTCGACCTGGACGATCAGCTTTGTCAGCTCTTTCACTTGCTCGTCGGTGAGCGAAAGGTAAATCTGGGCGCTATCGACATACTCTTCGGTTCCGCCGTCAGGCAAGAGTTTGATGGAAGTTTCTTTTGCACCGAGCTGTTTTTGAATGATGTCCAGATTATTCTTGTCGACAATAAAAGTATCAGGGGTGGCAATTCCAGCCACTACTGTTTCGCCCAAGCCCCAATTGGAATTGATCACCGCCTCGTCGTAAGAATTGCTTATCGGATTAAGAGAAAAGCCGACACCGGCGACGTCGGAGGCAATCTGAGTTTGCACTACGACAGCAATTTTTGGATTGCGGAAATCAAAGCCGTGTTGTTTTTTGTACACCGCCACTCGCTGATCCAGGCAGGAAGCAAACGCCTTCTTGACTGCATCTTCGATGCCGGACTTCGTAACGCCGAGGATTGTTTCGTACCCACCTGCAAATGACGAACCGTCAAGATCCTCTTCAGGAGACGAGGACCGCACAGCAAACAACTCTCCTTTGTGACTGAGTTTGGCGAGAGCCGCTTCAACTGCTTCTTTTTGCGACTTTGAAAAACTGAAATTAATCGTTTCTTTTTTAAGCGCGTCGCAAGAGCTGCGCAGTTTGGAATTCACATCGGCATCAAGAAACGCCGCCCATGCGTCGGTTTTCTTTATCGCATCGAACCAATCGCTGAAAAATTCGACCGGCAAGACAAACCCCGAAGGCACCGGCAAATTCATGTCGATCATGCGAATCAGCGAATGCGCCTTGCCGCCGACGCTAGTCAGTTCGACTTTTGCGGGCGAATTGCCTTTGATGAAAAAGTGAATCTTAGTGTCGACGCCGGATGCCAAAGATGACGCTTTATCCATTTGCCTTCCCCAACCTCAGAACCTGATCGAAATATCTTAGTTAGTTGGATTCAAACGCGCCTTAACGATAGTCATGAGGAGGTTTCACTCCTGCATGCTTGTCTGCACGCTTGGCTTCACCCTTATTTCACGCGCCAGGCTGAATAATATGCTCACTTCTTCCAACAGTTTCTCTATGACAGCTATCAGCGCTCTTCAAGCGGTGGCGCGCCTTGCTTCAAAAGAAGTCCAGGCCCTGCCTCAAATATCAGAAGCCGCCGCCGGCGCGTCCTCCAAGCTCGCCAGCGAAGCCTATACGTCTTTTGCCACGCCTGCTGTCATGCGAGCAAAGCAATTCGTTGATGCCACCTTTAATACGGGTGCAGTGAAACAAATCGACGACGTCGGCTTGCGAAATGCAGCAGACTTCTTTACACACGGAAATTCTCTCAACGAACAACTGGCAGCAGCTCCATTGAGGGTGAGTAAGAGCAAGGTCTTCGCCAATTTCCAGACCCCTGAGGCAATGCCGCAATATGCCAGAGCGATGCCGAAAGACCTGAGCCCGCATGCCGGAGATATTGTTGCAAGCAGCAATAGCACAGTCGGTACTCTGCAAAAATTTGTCAGAGATCCTGACGGCAAGAAAGTCGGCATTCTCGAATTGCAGGCGGCAAGAGCAGTCAGGCCGCTCGATTCCTTTGACGATCTGCATCCGATTACACCACGATTATGGAAAACCCAATCGGGCATGATATACACCGCCCGCCGCGGTGTTTCCGAACCACACAGCCTTCAGCATATGGTCCCGCAGCCGGCAATGCGCGCTGCCGAGGCCGACACTCTTAAGGTCCTTCAAATGCAAAGACCGTTGTCGCCGGAAGCGCAGAAGGAAATTGCAGACAACGGATTTATCATAGATCTGGTCGCAAAATCTTATGAAAATGGCTTCAGCCTGAAGTCCACAGAAGAAGTCAGACGCCTTATCTTGGGAAAACTTTCCAATGCTCCCGAGCATCATTTCACAGATACTCCATTTTTGAGCTGGCGCGCGCCCAGCACTTTCAATCCCAGTGCTGGTGCTCACAACTGCATGGGCTGCACGGCGGCGGTTTTTCGCACCCTGGGGCGTACAGGACTGACAACAGCAGATGACGTTGCGAAGCTGACCAACAAGCAAAAATTAGTCATCGGCGATCCGGCGCCCGGACGATTCCGGAACGAAGTCGACGCTATGGACTGGTTTTCCAAAGCTGCAGGAGTCAAATTCACAGGCGTCGCTGAAAACATAAACAATGCCGCGCCCGGTAACTATGCGGCAATCATGCGAATCGACAACAATGTTTCGCACATGGTCTTCGCCCACAAACCCAGCTCCGGCGCAGGATTTTTTTATGACGCACAAAGCGGCGTCAGGCTGAACAACAAATCAGTGACGGACTGGAAGCGCGGGGTTGTTTTCAATCGCATGGATATCGTGAAAAATCCCGAGTACTTCTAAAAAGATTTTCTGCTAGAAAATCTTTTTTCTAGAAAACCTCTTTTTGATTAGTCGTCGGTTTTGGCAGGCGCGATCTTGGCGCCGAAAAGCTTCAGCAGCGCAGGAATTACCACCAGGGTAAGCGCGGTAGACGTGACCATGCCACCCAGGATTACAATTGCCAGCGGTTGTTCCAATTCGCGCCCAGCGCCTCCCAGGACCGCGATTGGCATCACTCCGAGCGAGGCAGCCAGGGCAGTCATCAAAACGGGGCTGAGGCGGTCGAGAGCGCTGTGTTTCACCACATCCTCGAGCGTTCCTCCTTCTTCCATCAGCTGATTGAAGTGAGAAACGAGCATGATGCCATTGCGGGTCGAAATTCCGAAGAGCGTCATGAATCCCACCATCGAGCCGACGCTAAGAACGGCTCCGGAAAACAAAACCGCCCAAATGCCGCCGACCAAAGCCAGCGGCAGATTGGCCATGATAATGATGGCTGCGCGGATGGATTTGAACGCCAGCGAAAGCAGCAGAAACATGCCGAAAAGAGCGGCGGCGAGAAGCACGCCCAATTGCTGCGACGCCTCTTCCTGTGCCTCGAATTGCCCACCATAAACTACGTAATAGCCGGTGGGTAGCTGCACTTCTTTTGCTATGCGCTTCTTCGTTTCGCTAATCAAACTTCCCAAATCGCGACCGGAGACGTTTGCCTGCACAACAACGCGGCGAGAGATGTTTTCGTGGCTGATTGTATTGGGGCTCTCACCTTCAGCCACACTGGCCAGCGCGCCGAGCGGCACTTTTACATTGGCGGGAGTATCGACCAGGGTTGATTTGATGACGTTGAGATTGTTGCGATATTCGGGCTTGAGCCAGACATACATGTCGAAAGCCTTCTGCCCTTCCAGTACTTGCGAAACAGTCACTCCGCGGAAAGCCGCTTCGATAGAGTCGGACAGATCTTTTACCTGGACACCGTATCTAGCCGCGGCCGCACGATTGACCTTGATGGAAATTTGCGGGACATCCACAATTTGTTCGACGTGAACATCGACAGCGCCGCGGACTTCCTTCATGACCTTTTCGATTTTCAAGGCATTCTCATGCAAAACGTCCAGATCGGGTCCGAACAATTTCACGGCAACTGCGGCATTAACACCGGATAGAGCGTGATCCATACGATGCTGCAAATAAGATCCGCTGTCGGAAACAAGTCCTGGTACATGGGAAAATTCGTGGCGGATGTGATTGAGCAGTCGCTGCTTATCCGGCACATCAGGCTTGAGACGAATGTCGAATTCGCTCACATTGCTGGCGCCATAATCTTCACCGCCTTCAGCGCGACCGGCTCTCTGGCTGGCGGCGAGCACTTCATGCTTTTTGACGAAGTGATTGGTCAGCTCGGTACCCATTTGAGTCGTCGTGGAAAGACTGGTGCCCGGCATGAAGGTAGTGACGACGATCATATTATTTTCGTCGAAAGGCGGCAGGAATTCGGTGCCCAGGACGAAAACATTGGCGAGCGAAAACAGAAAGAGCAAAAGCGCTCCAGCCAAAATCGAGCGCGGGCGCGCCAGCGAAAAGTTTAGCAGTGGCGTATACATGCTTTTCAAAAAGCTGATGACACGCCCATCTCCTTCTTTCTCGCCTTTGGTCTTCTTGAGCAGCAGCGCGCACATCGCCGGAGTTACTGTGAGCGCCACCGCCAGCGAAGCAAGCAGGCTAACGAGATAAGCATAGGCAAGCGGCGTGAAGATCTTACCCTCCAAGCCCTTCAACGAAAGCACGGGCAAAAACATCAGCGCCACGATCATGGTGGCGTACACAACCGCCCCGCGCACTTCAGCAGACGCTTCGTACATCACAGTCAGTGCCGGTCGAGGGCTTTCCAAAAGTGCGTTTTCGCGCAATCGGCGATAGATGTTTTCCACATCAATAATCGCATCGTCAACGACTTCACCTATGGCAATCGCCAGCCCGCCCAACGTCATCGTATTAATTGTGAAACCGTGCAACTTCAAAGCAATAATTGCCGAAAGAAGCGACAGGGGAATTGCGGTCAGTGAGATAAAAGCCGTGCGCCAGTTTTGCAAGAATGCAAAAAGGATGACAATGACGAGCACACCGCCAAGCACCACGGCTTCGGAGACATTCTTAACAGCTATCTCGATGAAGTCGGCCTGGCGAAAAGTAGTGATCACTTTCACGTCTTTGGGAAAGCTTCCCTGCAGGTCGGTTATCGCCTTTTCCAGCGACTTTGTCGTTGCCAGAGTGTTGGCCTCTGGTTGTTTGAAGACAGTCAATACCACACCCGGATGACCGTCCACAATCGCATCGCCTATTTTGAAGGCGGCGCCCAATTGAACATCGGCCACATTGCCGAGCAGCACAGGCTGATTGCCGCGTTCGAGAACAACAGTCTGCGCGATTTCAGCTGGCGAGTTGACTCGCCCCAGACCGCGCACAAGCTCCTCTTTCTCGTTAGAGCGAACGATACCACCGGCGGTATTGAGATTGCTGCCGCGTGCTGCTGCGACAACTTCTCCGAGCGTCACGTCGTACTGTTTCAATTTTTCGGGGTCGACGAGCACCTGATATTGTTTTACGTCGCCACCGATAACGACGACGTTGGAAACGCCCGGCACAGCCATGAGCCGCATGCGCAGAGTCCAGTCTGCGAGCGTGCGCAGGTCCATTGCAGTTGTATCGCCAGTGGAATAAAGCCCGATTTTAAGGATGTCCCCGGCAGCCGTGGTCATCGGCGCCAAGACCGGCTCGTTGACGTTTTCCGGCAATTGCCCGCGCGCCGCCTGCAGCTTTTCGCTGACCAACTGGCGCGCCACCAACACATTGGTTGAGTCTTGAAAAATAATTGTGATGACGGAAAGCCCGATTGTTGAAACAGAACGCACTACTTTCACGTTGGCGGTGCCGTTCAAATTCGCTTCCAGTGGGCGCGTCACCAGGCTTTCCACTTCTTCGGGCGCAAAGCCTGGTGCTTCTGTCAGCACGACGACTCTTATCGGAGCGAAATCCGGGAACACGTCGACAGGCATGTTTTCAGTTGCATAAATGCCGCAGACCAGCCAGACGAAAGCCAGAATTGCCACGATAAAACGATTATGAATTGACCATTGGATAAAACGATTGATCATTTGTCGTCTTCAGCTTTGGTCGTCTCAGCTTTGGTCGGCTGCTGTTTCTTCACGCGGTTACTGACGTAACCCCAGATCGCGAAAACAATAAATGCTGCCACCACACCCATGGCGAAAAACATCGCCAGCTGGGCTTTAGTATTGCCTTTTGCGGCAGCATCGGCGCCGTGGTCTGCGTGGTCACCGGTTTCGGTATCATCGTCGTCGCTCTCACCCGGCTTGAGAATGGCTTCCGCTTTTAACTGCTGTGCGCCTTTCAAAACAATCTGATCCTGAAGTTTGACGCCTTCGAGAATCTCGACTTCGCCGGCGACAATGAGCCCGACCTTTACGGCAACGGGCTTGAACGAATTTCCTTTCTTGATGTAGACGAAACTTTCTTTTCCATCCTTGACGACAGCTGAATCAGGAACGATAAAAGTTTCATTTTCTCTCGAACCAATGACGATCTGAGCGGTAACGAACATGCCCGGCCGCAGCACCCCGGCAGGATTATCGACGACGATGCGAACGTGCAACGTCTTGGTTGCATCATCGATGACGGTGCCGACAGAGGAGATTTTTCCTCGTAAAGTTTCTTTTGAAGGCGTGGTGATAAGCACCGTCTGCCCTTGCTTGACGCTGGGAATTTGTTCTTGATAGATATCAACCATCACCCAGATCGGGTTCAGATTGACGATGCTGAAAACCTTTTTCGATGGATCGACGCGCTCGCCAAGCGTGATGTCTCGCTGCGTAACCGCGCCATTTACTGGCGCAACAATGGGCAGGTCGGCAGTGACATGATTTGACTTCAAACTCTCATCGACTTCTGCCTTCGAGATGCCCATTATTTCTAATTGATCTTCAGCCGAATCAATAGTCATCTTTAGCTGGCTTTGCAGCAATGCCACTTCTTGCTTCAATCTTTGCTGCAAAGTCTTCAATTTGACTTGAGCAGAGTCGTAATTGGCTTTGGCCTCCTGCAGCGCTTTCTGAGCGCTTATGCCCTCTTTAAACAACTCGGCTTCTCGGTCATAGCTGGTCTTGGCGAGTTGAACCTGACTGGTTTGCAAAGTAATGTCGCTGCCGATTTCAGTCTTCACGCGTGTGATGTCGCCTTGAATTTTGGTTCGATCATTGAGAAGCTTTGTCAATGTCGTCGCCACTTCAATGCTATGAACAAGCGCAAGAACTTGCCCTTTCTTGACGGTGTCGCCTTGCTTTGCAGAAACAGTTTGCACCACCCCTGATACCGGAGGGTTGACATCGAATGATTGCGTTTCTGCAGCCTTCACTTCGCCCGTCGCCGAAAGAATTTCCTTCAATGCGGAAAATTTCGGTGGACCAACCTCCAACCCAAGGGCGCGCTGGCCTTGCTCATTAGCTTTGACTGTCTCGGGCTTGTCGACATCGCGGTCCTTAGCTGCAAATGCTTCGTTCTCCCCTTCATGTGCAAAAACTCCGGGAGTCGTGATGAGAAAGAACAGTGGTGCCACAACAAAAACCAGCGCTGTTATCAACAGCAAAGATCGCCTTTGCAACTGCAACGTCGTCTCCAGCGCCGCACGGCTGTTAGAAATTGGAAACTGGATCAACGAGAGTATCCTTTTAGAGTTTTGACTCAGGCATTTGAGCTGCGGGTTTATCTGCGTCATCGCCTGATCTGCTTTTCATTTGGAGTGACAACCGTTTTCATAGTCCCAGTGTCACTTTTCGCCCCTCACCATAATACATAATTGGCAAAAAAAGATAGCTTATGCGACACTAGGTTGTGCTAATCTCAAATGAGAACGAAGTTCATTTCCGGAAACAACTTTGCGGGAGATTGAGCTATAAAAATCGGTGAACTACTGGCGACTGCTGACGTGGTCAGCAATGACGAATTATCCGAACAACTTGGATACGCGCAAGCTCTGGGTATGCCGGTCGGACAAGTTCTTGTCGCTTCTGGCTTCCTGACGAAAGAAGAAATGCTCGCGGCAATTCAAGCGCAATCGCTGATGCTGAGCGGAAAGATTTCGCACGAAGCGGCTGTCAAAATCATCAGAGACATCGTTGACGAAGGTTCGTCTTTACAAGCCGCAATGGATACGGCGGGAGTCGACCCTTCCGTAACGCAAAACCAGGATCGGCTGGGAGAATTGCTGGTAGCATCCGAGTTGCTCTCGGAAGAAAATTTGGCGGAAGCATTGATTGCCAGCGCCGAATTGTCCAGCCCGCTTGGACATTCACTGGTAAAAATGCAGATTATAAGACCCGATCTCGTCGTTGCCGCTTTGACGGTTCAAAAGCAATTGAGACTGAGAGAAATTTCGTACGAAGAAGCGCTCGGGCGCCTGAAGTCGGCAATGAAATTCCGCCAGTTCTATCCGGCGGACTAGGCCTCTAGCCTCTTCCAGTTCCATCCTCAACTTGTCGCGGGCGTCATGTTTCCCTCGTGTCATCTTGGCGCGCTAATTTAGATGCGAACCCACTCGTTTTTAGAAGTTCTCTCGCACACAGGCGTGAGGATGGAGATTTACTATGGCTGAAAACTTCGATCGCTCGAGTGAGCGCGAGAATATTGCGCCCGCAAGCCACGACAGACAACATTTGCACGCCGCTGAAGAAGAAATCTACAGAGCAAGACAAGATTCGCAATGCGCAATGCCGCCGGAAATCCGTTTTGATCCCACTCACTATCCGCTGCCCGAGCTGACTATCACCGATCCAGGCTCGCAGAGAAGACCGGCGGACTTTGACGACCGCACTCACAGCTATCGCCTGCAAAACGTGCGAGAACATCTGGCGGCAAGGATGGTCGAATGGCGCGGCAGTGCGTCTCCAGAGCATTATCGGGGGGTTAGAGAAGCGCTGGCAGAGTATCCCACCCATGCTCTGTTGAGGTTCGCCAGAGGCAGTGGAGTCATGGAAGCTCCCGGCCGCGCGCAGGAGTCGACGCATTTTTTTGCTGATCCAACCTCATTAGGAACTTACATGGATCGCACCAATCGCGCTCAAGTCCCTGAAACCATCACTCATAGAGACACGAGGCGCGATTACCGAAATCCGGAAGTTAGACAGACAGTAGGGCACGAACTCGGGCATGCGATGGACAGATTTTTGAGAACAATCGAAAGTCCAGCGTTTTTGAATGTCGTGCGCGCCGATATGGCGCGGCTGTCTCCAGCAGACCGAGCGGCGCTGGAGGGGCGGCGAGAACTCTCAAACAACAGAGAAATTTTCGCTGAGCTGTTTTCCATTGTCTCCAATCAACATTCGCGAAGCTTAACGGATAGAGGCAACCCTGGTCACACCAGCGGCAATCGGATTTTGGCGCACAGACGCGAATTGAACGCTCAAATTCTGCGCTGGTTTCCGAGTACGGCAGACTGGATTCGACGCGAATATCCGCCCAACCGGTAGCCGTTTTAGCGCAAACCTCGCTTCAGGAAATGAGCTGGTTGAGCGCCAGGGTCGAATATTCGTAGTCTCCGCTCACTCAGCTAATTTTCACTTTCTCCAGCTTAGCCTCGAAGGTCTTAACGGCTTCGTGAACGAGGTCCATTAACAACTTTCCGAACTCTGATTTAGCAAGTTCGGCAGCGCTCAAATTCGAACCATCTTCCAGCATTTTCGAATCTATGCGCCTTATCGTCTGGCTGAGAGCCACGATTTCCGTGCTGGCAACATTTGTGAGATTAAGGTGAAGGGAAAGTTCTGCCGGCGCGCCCGGCATGAGTACAAGCGCATTCAACTTAGCATCGACAGCGTACTTCGCCGACTGAAGTTTCTGTCCAGGCTGCGGATTGTCGCGCGTAACTATGCGCACCATTTTTCCTTTATTGAAATCGTCGGTGAGAACTTTGCTTATCAATTTTTCCGGCTCATGATTGGTTTTCACCATTGTTTGCTCGGAAGTGATTAAAATCGCATTAAATTTTGACTGGGCAAAACTCGTTTGTGGAGCCAAAAGGCAGCAGAGCAAAAGGGACAAAAAAGCGATCAGCAATTTCATTGAGGTTACTCCTCGGCGACAGACTTTTGTGATTTGGAGGAATTTGAACTATTCAATTTTAGTGCGCTCGAATTTTGCAGAACAACTGATGCCTTGTCCTCGTACAGGACGGTCCAACCTTGCTTTGCCAATAATTTTTTTGCAATAGGTGCATCAGGCTGAACAAAAATCCAAGCGATTTTGTATCGCTGCATCAGGTGTTCCCATCCTGGTTTTGCAGCATAGAGCGTTTGATAATTATCGACAATCTCTGCACCATACATGTCAAAACGAGTGTCGATGAAAAGCTTTGGCGGCTCAGGCATTTTCCAGATCATGACGTCGCCGAACTGAGGATGATTGAACAAATTTCCCTGAGGCTTTGCTTTCCCTATGGCTTCAATCGCTTTGAACGGCGCTTTGAATGCGCCGCCTGATTGGGGCAGAACAACGGCTTCAGGGATGCGCGACGAAACAAAGTAAACTCCTATACCAGCCAAGACTGCAATAGTGGCGAACCACATAAATCCTTGCGGCTGGTAGGAAGCATCGAGTTTACGATCCACGGTCTGCCAGAAAGATTGCGCACTATCTTGTTTCGCTCCATCTTGTTTCGCACTATCGTGTTTCGCTCCTTCTTGTTCCTCTCCATCTTGTTTCGCTCCGTCTTGTTCCGCACTATCTTGTCCCGCACTATCTTGTTCAGCCTCGAGCTGCCGAACTTGATTCGAGGCGCGGTCCGCCTCACTCTTGGCACGCAACAAAGCAAGCAAGTATCCGCCTTCCGCGAACATGTGCACCGCCGCAAAAGGTATCAAGCGCCGGCTGCAAAAACCGGCTATGCCCCAGCAGATTATAGCAATGGCGGCAAAAACTACCTGCCCTCGCGGTGAGCCTACTAATGCAGGATTTATTTTTGCCTTCAGTGCGCGAGCAGTGAAAAGGAGCGTCGAGCCAAGCAGAATGAAGAAAGGATAGTAAGTCCATTCCAAAAAATCCTTGCCTGCAATCGGGCGTAATTCAAGGATGTGCTTATTCAGCGGAGTGAAAAACAGCGTTGGCAAATACTGCCAGAGACCGACGCCATAAGGATTGGTGAACGTGCATAGAAAGGCAACGACAAAGCAAAGAATTATCGTTTGATTCTGAGCGCTCAAACGTTTGTCGGCGATGAAATCTGCAAGCGTAGTGACAAGAGTAAAGACGAAAAGATAGAGCAAACCCAGTACGAAAGCGCTGTGCAAATTACACCAGAGCAGCATCACCGCACCGAATGCGGTGACAGCAGGAAAATTTATTTTCTCGTTCTTTCTACCGCGCAAAAGATAATGTGTCATTGAGATGTAGACGACGAGCAGCAAATAGCTGAAAATTTCCGGCCTGCAAAGGAAGTGAAAAAACGCGGTCATGAGCGTAAGAATGGTGCCGACCACGGCAAAAGTGCCAGGCATGCCGATTTTGCGGGCAAAGGACAGGGGCAGCGAAACAAACGCCGCAGTTAGAACAGTTGCAGCCAAGAGCAAAAGCCCAGTCAAGTCCATTGCTTTATAGGAGAGATAGAACAAAACCTCAGTCAGCCACTGATAGAGAATGAATTTTCTTTCCGGAAAAAGCGCCATCGTGTATGAATACGGGTCGCTGTGGGGCAGCGCCGAACCTTCCACAATTCGCTTGCCGAGCGCCAGAAGCCAGCAAGTGTCGGGGTCGTGAAGGCTGGCACCGGCGATAAAAACAGCGGCGACAAAAACGACGAACAAAAGCAGGATTAGCAGCCCACGTGCAGCGAATGCAGCCCAGAAACCATGTTTCATGCGCGGAAGCTCTGTTTCATATCCAGAAGCTCTGATTCATGCACGCAAACTCTGTTTCACTTTCCCGAATGCTCTGTGTTATTCCCACTCGATCGTCGCTGGCGGTTTCGATGTGACGTCATAGACTACTCTGTTGATGCCGGGCACTTCATTGACGATGCGTGATGAAATCGTCGCCAGCAAATCATACGGCAGGCGCGCCCAGTCGGCGGTCATTCCGTCTTCGCTGGTAACAGCGCGAATGACGATTTGATTTTGATAAGTGCGCTGATCTCCCATCACTCCTACTGAGAGCGTTGGCAGAAGCACGCCGAAGATCTGCCAGACCTGGCGATACATACCGTGCGCCTTTATCTCTTCGCGAATGATCCAGTCGGCTTCGCGCAGAGTTTTCAACCGCTCTTTCGTCACTTCGCCCAGTACGCGAATTGCCAGACCAGGACCTGGGAAAGGATGACGAACCCTAATACCTTCCGGCACATCGAGTTCAGCGGCGACACGCCTGACTTCGTCCTTAAATAGTTTGGCAAATGGCTCGACGAGTTTGAATTGCAAGTCCTTCGGCAAGCCTCCCACATTGTGGTGCGATTTGATTTTTACCGCCACTCGCTCACCGGTTTTCGGATCGACTTGTGTCCCGGAAGACTCGATAACGTCCGGATAGAGTGTGCCTTGCGCAAGATAATCGAAATGTCCGAGTTTTTTAGATTCTTCTTCGAATACTCTGATGAATTCAGTGCCGATTTTTTTGCGTTTTTCCTCAGGGTCTATGACGCCTGCCAGCTTTCCTATAAATCTGTCGCGCGCTTTAATGAAGTGCACGTGAATTTTGAATTCTTCGAACGCCTCAACCAACCACTCGGGTTCGTTTTTTCGCATGAAGCCTTGATCGATAAACATGCAAACAAGCTGATCGCCGATTGCTTTGTGCAACAAGAATGCAAGAGTGGAACTGTCGACTCCGCCCGAGAGAGCCAGCAAAACGCGCTTATCGCCGACTCTTTCTTTCACCTCTGCAATGGCGTGATCGATGAATTGCTTCATCGTCCAACTTTGACTGCAGCGACAAATGCGAACAACGAAGTTTTCGATCACCTGCTGCCCGCCGCGCGTATGCACGACTTCGGGGTGAAATTGAACACCGTAGTAGTTTCTCTCCTCATCAGCAATGGCTGCCACAGGCGTCGCCATCGTGCGAGCGGTAACGGCGAATCCGTCCGGCAAAACCGAAACACTGTCGCCATGGCTCATCCAACTTTCCATCTCGGGATCGAGCCCGTCAAAAAGAGTGCCGTGATGGGCAATGGTCAGCATTGCCCGTCCATATTCCTTGACCTCGGCTGGTTCGACAACGCCGCCCAGGTCCCGCGCCATCAGCTGCATGCCGTAGCACACACCCAAAACCGGCACACCAAGCTTCCAGATCCCCTCATCGAGTTGCGGCGCATGCGGCTCATAGCAGCTGCTCGGTCCGCCGCTTAAGATAATGCCCTTAGGATTTAAACGCTTGAGTTCGTCAGCCGAGGTGCTGTATGGCAGCAGTTCGGAGTAGGTGTTGACCTCTCTCACCCTGCGGGCAATCAGCTGTGAGTATTGCGACCCGAAATCAAGAATAGCGATGCTGTCTGCCAGTGCATTGTCGGCCAGGTGGTTGAGCGAGCCATGCTGCGAAGTCTGAGTTCCGGTCACTTTGAAGTCTCCTCGAATGAGCTGGCTATATTATCCAGCCTTTTTGCCTCTGAGCCTCTCACTGCGGGCGTTCTTGTCGAAATTTATCGGTCACTGATTTCGATTTAGCGATAGACGCAGCGATTGGAGCGTTCACAAGTATCAATCACTGTTGCCGTCAGGGTATAAAAGAATTGACCCAATTGTTTTGCCAGTTCTGTTCTGTCCTGTCCTGTCCTGTCCTGTCCTGTCCTGTCCCGCCCCGCCCGGCGAACCTCTGCTCGCACTTATGATCGTTTACGACCCCACAGAACCGACCCCCAATTTCCGCCAGATTGCCGCCGAGATTTTTTGCGGCGGGCAGCCATCTGATGAGGGTTTCAAAACTCTCAAAGAGAAAGGGATAAAAACGATTATTAACTTGCGCGAAGAGCCCGGGCAGATTGCGCGCGAAAAAGAACTGGTCGAAGGCCTTGGAATGCAATTTCTGAGCGTGCCGATGACCCCTTTTCAGGAGCCAAGCGAAGCGGCTATCAAACAATTCTTGGAAGTAGCGCTACATCCGGAAAGCCATCCTATATTCGTGCATTGCCTGCATGGGCAGGATCGCACCGGAGCTATGGTTTGCATATATCGCATGGAAGCCCATGGACACACCTTCGACCTGGCGTATGAGGAGATGGTCAACGGTGGTTTTCACAAGGAATTTCTGAATTTACGCCGCGCCGTTCTGCGCTTTGCCAGTCGCAAAGGGCTGGTTGTCTCGTCTAAAGAATAAATTCGCTCGCCTTGCAAATTGTCGTCTTGGATTGAGGGGGAGCGAAATTCATTACGAGCATCTATTCAGAAATTCCCGGGAATTTCCGAATAGCTGGAAAAGGCTCAATGACAAAGGCTTTCCAGTTGTTTCGCCCGATCGTGATTCTCTCCGAACCCAACTGACATCCACAGAAATAGGGGGTTTCCAGCCGCAAAGGCACCTCATCCTTTCAGGAATTCCCAGGAATTTCCGAAAGGATGCTCGAATGAAAATTCGGAATACCTCTGCGAATTTGTCTGGTACCATTCAGGCTGCTTAACGCAGCCGCAGCTAGAAGGAGTCCAAAATGAGCAAACTATTCGAGCCGATTAAAGTAAGAGAAGTGGAAATCCGCAATCGCACGGTTGTTTCACCGATGTGCATGTATTCGGCAGAAGGCGGTAAGCTCACAGACTTTCACCTCGTCCACCTGGGCAGATTTGCCCTCGGCGGCGCTGGGCTGATTTTCGTCGAGGCGACAGGCGTTTCGCCGGAAGGCCGAATTACACACGGCGACTCGGGACTGTACAACGACGAGCAAATGGAGCCGCTGAAAAAAATCGTCGCGTTCGTCAAATCGCAAGGCGCAACCATCGGCATTCAGCTCGCGCACGCCGGACGTAAAGCCAGCTGCCAGCGCCCGTGGGAAGGCGATGGACCAATTACAAAGGACAACATGAAAGCCGGCGAAGAAGCCTGGCAGACTTATTCTTCTAGCGCCATTCCCTGGGGTGAAAATTGGCACACGCCCAAAGAAATGGACGAAAAGGACATGGAGAAAGTCCGTCAGGATTTTCTTGCCGCGGCAAAACGTGCGCTGGCATGCGGTTTTGACATTCTCGAAATGCACAATGCGCACGGCTATTTGCTGCAATCGTTTCTCTCTCCAATTGCCAATCACAGAAAAGACCAATACGGCGGATCACTGGAAAACCGCATGCGCTTTCCACTTTCGGTCGCAAAAGTGCTGCGTGATTTCTGGCCGCAAGACAAACCGATGTTCGTGCGCATCTCATCAGTTGACGGAATTGAAGGCGGATTCACAATTGAAGAAGCTGTCGAATACGCAAAAGAATTGAAAAAACTCGGTGTCGATGTGATCGATTGTTCGTCTGGTGGACAGCCCGGGAAGATGCAATTGCGCACCGCTCTCGGCTATCAGGTTCCTTTTGCTCGCGAGATCAAACATGGCGCCGGCATCAAGACAATGGCAGTCGGCATGATTGTCGATGCGCATCAAGCCAATGAAATCGTCACAAGCGATAGTGCTGATTTTGTCGCACTGGCACGCGAAGCGCTCAATAGCCCGGACTGGTTTTTCCACGCCGAGCAGGAATTGGGACAAGCGCCACAGGAAGATCCTTATTCTGATTGGCCGCCGCAATACGGCTTCTGGCTGGGGAAAAGAAAGCACACGCTCGACCGCCTGAATGCAGCCGCCGTCAAATAACGGCCGCATTCAAGCACAAACACTCGGAACAGAGCCAAAGATCCTTCGTCTTTTCGTGCATGATTAAGTGCTAGAAATGCTAGTTTAAGACAATGGACAATTCAACGCGAATCAGGTTTTACACCGGCTTACCGACTCTCTTGATTGTGCTGGGCGCACCGATTTTTCTGGCTGCCTGGACATTTGATTTCTGGCAAGCGTGGGTATTTATCGCTGTATTCTCGATAGCAACAATGGCGCATGGATTGATACTCTGGAAGTTTGCTCCGGATGTTTTGGCGCGCCGCATCAAAGCCGGACCAACCGCTGAAACGCGGCCGGTGCAAAAGCTAATTATGGCGCTCATCACGCTCGCCTTCGTCGGCTTTCTCGTATTGTGCGGACTAGATCACAGATTCGGCTGGTCTCGCGTGCCACTGCCGGCAGTGCTGTTTGGCGACTTCCTGGTGGCACTGAGCTTCTATGTTTTTACTGTAGTTTGCCTGGAAAACCGCTTCGCCTCTGCCACAATCGAAACGCATGAAGGGCAAAGCGTAGTATCGAC
>PNKB01000030.1 GCA_013997645.1 Cyanobacteria bacterium PR.3.49 | reverse complement strand
GATCAATATCAGAATCAGCCAAACAAGCATCGGGTGCAAAAAGGCTCAATGAAATCACACTCAGCGCCAATGCACCGGCAAGCTTTGAGAATTGACGTTGGCAGGTGAAAACCTTCAAGTCCGATCAGCCTCACAGAAGAACGCGACTATTTTACCCTCTTCGAGCCGCAACTCAAATAACTCAAGAATCTGCCTTTTGCATTTCAAAGCGAGATCTTGATGTAATTGCTGATTCAGCTCGTCTTCCATAACATAGATTATTACAAACAATCTCAGCTCAGTGTAAGCAATTCCTGAACATTCAAAAATTGGGAGGTGGTGCCACCATCAACCACAAGGATTTGCCCGGTGATATATGAAGCCGCAGGCATCGCCAGAAAGGCGACGGCGGCAGAAACTTCATTTGGCTCGCCAACTCGTCCCAGTATTGCTCTTTTCTCGATTACTTCTCGCAAGGCCGGGCGACTCAGCAGCCCTTCGGTAAGAGGAGTCTCGATGAATCCAGGCGCAACGGAATTTACCCGGATCTTGTCCGGCGCCCACTCCTGCGCGAGCGCTCGCGTTGCCTGATTCAATGCCGCTTTAGTCGCGCCGTACATCACCCCCGTCCCGACAGTGCCCATCGCCGCCATCGATGTAATGAAGACGACATTTGCGTCCGTGCCTTCTCTGAGCCACGGATATGCTCCGCGGCACATCGACAGTGCCGAATTCAAGTTAGTCTCTAGAATGAGCGCCAGGTCCTCATCAGTAGCTTCGACAAATTTTTTGCGAATGTTCGTGCCGACGTTATTAATCAGGATATCCAGGCGCCCGAGCCGCTCGACAAGTTTGAAAATCTCCGCCCGTCCCTTTTCCGAAGTGACGTCAGCGGTGACAAGGTGCAATCGCTTGCCGTATTCTTTGCAGGTCTTCTCGACAGCCGCCAGCGCTTCCTCACCACGTGCCGCAGCAATCACCTCAGCGCCAAGAGCGAGAAATTCAGTCGCACACGCCAGACCTATTCCTTTGGATGCCCCTGTAATCAAGGCTATCTTCGAGTCGAGAGTCCAACGGTCTTTTAGGCTGGCTGTCATACGAATACTCCGGGTCGTGAAGCACCCTAGTATACGTCGTTTAAACGCTCCTCAAGTTGTTGCCTAAGAGCCGCGAAAAATGCTGCGAGCTTGCTGCTGGCACCTCAAAGCTTCCTCACATTGACCTTTTTCCTCTAAATAGGTGTTCATCGCGAGCAGGACGGCAATCACTTCCGGACTATTCGCTCCATATGATTCTTCTGCAGAAAGATAAGCGCGCCGGTAAAAGACTTCTTGATACTCCGGAGCGGCATTGCGCGCGGCGGATAGAAGCATTTTGTATTTCTCAATCCTCATATCGGGTCCCCCTTTCTTTCTACAGTGACACTCATACGTGAGGAAACTGTGAAGGGTCTAACAGACGGCGAAACGGGGATCGACGTTCCGAAACTGGGCAAATTTAATGAAAGTGAAGACTGTCCGCTATTCTAGCGCGCCTTTCTCCGACTTTTCTCCACTCCCATGGTGCCATGGCGTTGGCAGAATGCCACAATCCAATTCTGTTTTTACGTGCATTGTCCTCTAATCGACGAAGCTGATTATCCGTAGGTGCAAAAGAACGGAACCACCAGGCGGCACCACGTCCGACCATAGATTTATTGACTGATTTCTTACCGACAAAAATTTCCGCGACCGTTCTTCCATAGCGATCTTTTCCGCGCGAGAGAAAAAGCACTTTCTTTTTTCTAGTGAGCTTTGCGAGCAAATCGCGCGATTCTTTGCCGTACGGTTGCGATAACTCCGGAGCATCGATGCCCTGCAGCCTGACTGTTCGTCCATCGGAAAGTTTTAGCGTATCACCATCATGAACTGAAGCTACAAGGGCAAGAGTGATGAGAAGAACTTTCATCGTTCTTCCGTTTCTAGGTTCTTGTGTTTGAGTCAAATAACTTTGCTAATATGCGATGGAAACTTTCTAGGATCTCGAGTCTCGAGAGCAAGGTTTCATGCCGCTTTCCAGTGTAGCCAAGTACCAATAGAGTGTCAACGCCAATTAATTAGGTTCCAAAGCACCGGTTTTTAACGTAGGACCGCTTTTCTAACGCAAATCTAGCAGGCCAAGCAGCTTCTCAATGTTCTAAACTAGACAGCCCATTCACCCGGTCAGCCCGGCACTTGAGGTTTCCTGCATGCTTAGAGACTTGCATTTATTGACCGGCCTATTGCCCGGATTATTGCTGGCCAGTGTTCTATCGACAACTTTTATCGCCTCGGAGCCTCCGGCCTGCGCCGCACAAAAACAAGGCAAGAAAGTCAATTCACAGGACAAAGCAAGTGCTTCCAGGTCGTCTCGAGCAGACGCACAAGTGATTAGACATCCGCTGGATCCACTCACCAAGAACGAGCTGGAAGATTGCGTCGCACTTTTCAAAAACGAAGGAAAGCTGGGCAAGAATATTTCCCTGGTTTCTCTCACTGCGCTGGAACCATCGAAAGAAGTCGTCCTCGATTGGAAGGAAGGCGACCCCATTGCGCGCAACGCGATTGCGGTGCTGTATAGCATCGACAAAAACGAAACTTATGAGTTGGTAGTAAATGTAAGCGAGAAGAAAATTGTTTCTGAAACCCTGAAAAAGGGTGTGCAACCGATGCAACTGGAAGAAGATACGCCGGTAGGCATAGAGCTTCTCAAGGCGAACGAGACATGGATGAAAGGGCTGGCACGTCGCGGCATCAAAAACATGGACAACGTGCATATGGAAATGTTCGTTGTCGGCAACCCAGTAAATATCAAAAATCCTGACGGCGATCGTTTGATACGCGCGTATCCATACTACCGGGTTGTCGGTGCCAATTCGTTCGGCGAACCAATCGAGGGTCTATCCGCGCTAGTCAATCTGACGAAAAACACGGTTGCCGTAAATGACAGCCGGGACATTGTGCCGCTTGCAGGCAACAGCTCCAATTATTTCGATGAAAAGAATATCGGTCCGCTGCGCACACCGTGCAAACCTCTTACCCCCGTGCAGCCGGACGGTCCGTCATTCACAATCGATGGGCACCAGATTAAGTGGCAGAAGTGGCGCTTTAGATATGAGCTTGATTCAAGAGAAGGTTTAGTCCTTCACTGTATTGGTTACGAGGACGAAGGCAAAGTTAGACCCATTCTGCATCGGGCGGCAATTTCCGAAGTGTCGGTTCCCTACGGTGCTCCCGGATTGGACTGGGTTTGGCGCTCGCCGATTGACGAAGGCGAATACGGCTTGGGGAGGCTGACTACCACATTAAGACCAGGTCACGAGGTTCCCGTTAATGCCACCACATTCGATGCTCCTTACGCGGACAGTGTCGGCGCGGTCAAGATGAAACCTGGTGCGCTTGCTATTTGGGAGCAAGATGGTGGAATTTTGTGGGAACACCATGATGACGATGCCATGCGCACATCAACGAGGCGAAGTCGCCAGTTGGTAATCGGGCACATGTTTACTTTGGGCAACTATGATTATTTCACCAACTGGATTTTCAACCAGGACGGGTCGATCAACGTCAAAGTCACTCTCAATGGAGACGTCCTGGCTCAGGGGGTTTCCGAGAAAATGTGCGAGGTATGCGCGCAAGAGCCTGACGCCGAAGGCAAAATTATTCCGCGGGGAGTAGAGCGTTACGGCACACTTTTGGCACCAAATATAGTCGGCATCAACCACCAGCACTTCTTCTGTTTTAGACTGGACTTCGATGTTGACGGACGGAAGAACAATCTTTATGAATTGAACGTGAGACCGCTGAGTGAAAGCCGTGGATATCTTCAGCAAAATACATTCACACTCGAGCGCACGTTATTTCGAAAAGAAGAGGAAGCAGCTCGCGATCTCAACGAAGTGCAGAGCCGGTGCTGGAAGGTGGTCAATCCCAACTCGCGCCGATATCTCGGACACCTTCCCGGCTATGTTCTAGAACCGCAAGCCAATGCCTATCCCTACAGTCATCCCGATTCATATAATCGCAAAAGAGCCGGCTTCCTTTCGCACCACTTCTGGAGCACGCAGTACAAACCCGAAGAGATGTTCGCCGCCGGTGATTATCCCGTCTCCAGCGCGGGCGGGCTAGGATTGCCGCAATGGATAAACGATGATTCGATCGACAATGAAGATCTTGTTGTCTGGTATACGGTGGGAATCACGCATACCCCAAGAGTGGAGGATTGGCCGGTGATGCCGTCCGCCACCATGGGTTTCAAAATCGCACCGGAATCGTTCTTCAAGCGCAATCCGGCCCTGGACATACCGGAAGCGCAAACTCCTCAAACGCATTCGCCGGTGAAAAAACCCACCTCTTCCCGGCGAACCGAAGCAGGTATGCGTTAGCCTTGCTTGACACATCATTGAAGGTGGCGCGAAAATTGGCAGCTAGCACTGAGGAGAAGAATTCATGAGCGGGGGAGTGAAGGAAAAATCGTTCGTCAGCACTCTTGTCAAGAACTCCTATGGAAAGAGTCAGGTCCGCCTGAGCAAAATTAATCGTTCCGGCAAGGTGCCGACCTGGAAAGAAATCACTGTCGAAATCGAACTTGCTGGCCCGGAGTTTGCTGACTGCTATTACGAAGGCGACAACTCGAAAATTGTTGCCACGGATTCCATGAAGAACATGGTTTATGTTTTCGGCGCAAGAAATGATTTGAACAGTATTGAAGAATACGGACTCGCTCTGGCAAAACACTTCCTGGATCACTACAAACATGTCGACGAAGCCAACGTCAGAATTAGTGAAGACATGTGGGTTCCCATCGCAATTGACAACGGTCATCACGACACCGCCTTCGTCAAAGACAGAGGCGACCAACGCTACACGCACATTCAAATGACCAGCAAGGCAACTAAAATCACCTCTGGTATCGACAATCTGGTAGTGGCAAAAATTACCGGCTCCGAATTCACGGGCTACATCACAGACTCATACACAACACTGAAGCCTACAACAGACCGAATCTTCGGCACCAAGATTGAAGCAAGATGGACATGGAAGGGCACCAACTGTGATTTCAATTCTGCTTTTTCCAAAGCCCGCAGCCTAATGTTGGAAACATTCGCAGGGCACCACAGCCTCTCAGCGCAGCAAACATTGTTTGCTATGGGTGATGCAGTATTAGCTGCAGTCAGCGACATTGAAGAAATCAGCCTGACACTGCCCAATCTGCACAGACTGCCCTTCAATTTGGAACCGCTCGGCATGGAGAACAAGAACGAAATCTTCGTAACCACCAGCGAACCGCATGGAGTCATCAAAGGCACCATGGTCGTACGCGGCTTTTAATGCGGCGATGTCGAGTTTTGTCATCTGCATCAAGGCATTAACCACACGCTCGTATCGCTCCGGATCACCATCCGCCATCATGTCAGCAAGCACGGTCGGCACAATTTGCCACGACACACCGAATTTATCGGTGAGCCATCCGCACTGACTCGGTCTGCCACCATCGCAAAGCTTTGTCCAAAAATCGTTTACTTCTTCCTGCGTTTTGCAATTGATGATGAATGAAATACCTTCATTGAACGAGAAGGCATGCGGTCCGCCGCTGTCTTGCGCCATGAAACGCTCACCGTTGAGCTCGAAGGTCGCATGTTTAACATAACCAGGTTTGTCCCACTCACCTTCTTCATATCTAGTGATCGAAACGATTTTCGAGTTCGCGAAAATGGAAGTGTAATGCTTCATCGCTTCTTCCGCTCTGCCGGCAACAGCACCAACGAACATGAGAGTAGGAACAAGTTTGGCTGAAGAATTATCTGGAACTGCATTTATTTGCCAGTTGACGCCATACTTATCGCAGACCCAGCCGAATCTCTCACTAAAAGGATAAGTGTCAGCAGGCATCATAACTTGACCGCCTTCAGAGAGCTTGTTGAAAAGCTCGTCTACTTCGGCAGCGGTTTGGCAGCAAATGGTGAAAGAAATGCTGGGATTGGGTTTGAACATTGGGCCGCCGTTGAGTGCCATGAATTCTTGCCCTTCAATCTCGAATTCGAGAGTCATCAAACTGCCGACCGGACGTCCCGCCATTTTTGAGCTGGCTTCTGTGTAATTCGATGATCGCAGTCGTTTTGCGTTTTTGAAAACGCCTTGATAAAAATTGAAAAGCTCTTCTGCTTGATCATCCAGCCAAATGCACGTCGAGAAATTCTTCATGACGGACTCTCCTTATTAAGCGAGGTTAGATTTTCTAGCCCTATTTCTTTTGAGCTTTAGCCCATGAGTCTTTCAGCGTGACTATGCGGTTGAATACCAGCGCACCAGGTTTGGTGTCTTTGGTATCTACGACAAAATAGCCTTGCCGCTCAAATTGAAAACGGTCTGCCGCCTTCGCTTCGCCCAAGCTTCTTTCCAGCTTGCAGCCTTTCAAAACTTGCAGTGCATTCGGATTGATGGCGTTGAGAAACTCGCTGTCCTTGCCGGTCGGCGGAGCTTCAACTGAAAGCAGCCGGTCATATAAACGCACTTCTGCATCCACCGAGTGACGCGCGCTCACCCAATGAATAGTGCCTTTCACCTTGCGACCGACCGGATTATTCCCGAGCGTGTCAGGGTCGTAAGTGCAACGGACTTCAGTGACATTGCCTTCATCATCTTTGACGACATCCGTGCACTTGATGCAATATGCATATCTCAATCGCACTTCCTGACCGGGTGCCAGACGGAAGTAGTCTTTAGGCGGCTCCAGCATGAAGTCATCTTGCTCGATGTAGATTTCCTTGCAGAATGGCACTTTCCGCGAGCCTTCCTTCGGGACATCATGAGGCCAGTAAGAAGCGTCGAGTTCTTCGACTTTATCGTCCGGATACCCCTCAATCACTACTTTTAGTGGTTTCAGAACCGCCATCACTCGTGGTGCCTTTTGATTGAGGTCATCGCGAATACAGAATTCGAGTTGCGCCATATCCACAGTGCTGTTAGCCTTGGCTACACCGACCGTGGCACAGAATGCACGAATTGCTTCGGGCGTGATACCACGACGGCGCATTCCTGCGATAGTCGGCAGGCGTGGGTCATCCCAGCCGTCAACGTGCTTTCCTTCCACAAGCTCGAGCAGGCGGCGCTTGCTCATTACCGTGTAATTCAAATTGAGCCTGGCAAATTCATATTGATGCGGGCGGCTGGGGAATTTTGCAAAGTCGATCAAATTGTCGATTACCCAGTCGTACAACTCACGATTGTTTTCAAATTCGAGCGTGCAGATACTATGGGTAATGCCTTCCAGGGCATCAGAAATCGGGTGCGCGTAGTCATACATAGGATAAATGCACCACGTATCGCCGGTCATATGGTGCGCTGTATGCCTGATGCGATAAAGCATCGGATCGCGCATTTTCATGTTGGCATTGGCCATATCGATTTTGGCGCGCAGGACATGCTCACCGTCTTTAAACTCGCCTTTGCGCATGCGGCGGAATAAATCTAAATTTTCTTCCACAGTGCGGTCGCGAAAGGGACTATTTGTACCAGGCGTCTTCACATCGCCACGGTACTGTTTCGCCTCTGCGTCCGACAAACTGCAAACATAAGCTTTGCCTGACTGTATGAGGTGCTCGCCATATTCATACATTTTCTCGAAATAATCGCTGGCATGGAAAAATCCAGTCCACTCGAAGCCGAGCCAGCGGACATCTTCCTGAATGCCGTCTTCGAACAGCGTATCTTCCTTGGCCGGGTCGGTGTCATCGAATCTGAGGTTGCAACCTGTTCCGCTGCCCGGCAGTTTTTCGGCATATTCGTTGGCGAGCCCGAAATTCAGGCAAATGGACTTGGCATGCCCGATGTGGAGAAAACCATTCGGTTCTGGAGGGAAACGCGTCAACACCTTTTTGTGGCGCTCGGCCTGAAGGTCTTCGTTGATGATATCCCTGATGAAATCGCTTGGTTTCGCAGGTGCGGAAGCGGAAGAACTCACGGATTGGACTCCTGTGGTTGCGAAAATATGCTGTAAGAGAGGCTATTTTACCGCGAACGGTGCTGCAGGGCGGGGCAAAGCGCCGAAAAGTAACGGCACGTTGCTTGACAAACAACCCAGCCCAGCTACTTACAACCGCACGGTCGGAGCCTGTCTTAGAAGGAGCCGACTTGAGCGGTGCAGCCTTTGCCGGTGCAGGAGGCAAACCCTTCGACAAATTCCTGTATGTTTTAATGAAGCAAATGAAGAGTACGGTTTCGAAGAAAATTATTCACAAAGACGGCTTCGTCGAAGTGCGCGGCGCTCGGCAAAACAATTTGCGCGGCATCGATGTCGATATTCCGCGCAACTCTTTTGTCGTGTTCACTGGTGTTTCCGGCTCGGGAAAATCTTCAATAGCTTTCGGGACGATTTTTGCCGAAGCGCAACGCAGATATTTCGATTCGATTGCACCATACGCCAGGCGCCTTATTGCACAATTGCCTGCACCCAACGTGACGGACATTCGCGGACTTCCACCGGCAGTGGCGCTGCAGCAAAGAAGAGGCGAACCGACTGCGCGTTCATCCGTTGGCACCATAACTAATTTGTCAAACTCATTGCGAATGCTTTTTTCGCGCGCCGGGACGTATCCGAAAAATGCAACGGAGCGACTGGACTCCGATGCCTTCTCACCTAATACGCATACCGGTGCATGTCCCGACTGTCACGGCATAGGCATTCGCCATACGGTCAGTGAAGCGTCACTGGTGCCGGACGACACGCTCAGCATTCGTGATGGTGCAGTCGCCGCATGGCCGGGCGCGTGGCAGGGAAAAAATTATCGCGATATTCTCGACGTGCTTGGATACGCCGTCGACAAGCCATGGAAAGAATTACCAAAGAAAGACCGCGACTGGATTTTGTTTACGGAAGAAAAACCGGTCGTCACCGTTCATGCACAGCGCGAAGCACACAGAATTCAGCGCCCATATCAGGGGACATACATGAGTGCCGCGGTTTATGTACGGCACACATTTGGTACCACACAAAGTGCCACTCTTCGCAAAAGAGTGGCTCGATTCATGGAGAAATCTTTGTGTTCCAGCTGCAATGGAAAGCGCTTGAGAGCGGAAGCACTTGCAGTCAAATTCGGCAAATACGACATAGCCGATTTATCGCAAATGGCACTGTCGGAATTGGCGGGCGTGCTAGGACAAGAGTTGAACGCTAAGGGTTCGGCCAAAAGAGGAATCGATGCGACTTCAGCCAACGAAGAAGTTGCAAAAATGATCGTCACCGATCTCATGGATAGAATTGCGCTGCTTCACGAACTGGGACTCGACTATCTTTCATTAGATCGCTCCACGCCAAGCCTTTCGGCTGGCGAATTGCAGCGGCTGCGCCTGACGACCCAACTTCGCTCCGGATTGTTCGGTGTGGTCTATGTTCTTGATGAACCTTCAGCCGGATTGCACCCAGCTGATACAGAAGCACTTTTCAAAACAATCACAAAATTGAAAGAAGAAGGCAATTCGTTGTTTGTTGTCGAGCACGAAATGGACCTTGTGCGTCAAGCGGATTGGATCGTAGATATCGGTCCGTATGCCGGTAACAATGGCGGTGAGCTGCTTTATAGCGGACCTTTAGATGGTCTGGCTAAAGCGAAAAATTCAGTCACCAGAGAGTATGTGTTCAATGAGCGCAAGGATAAAAAAAGAAAACCAAATACGCCTGCCGGCTGGATGAAGTTGAGTGGTGTCAACAGGCACAACTTAAATAATCTCGATATTGAACTACCACTGGCGGTGCTGACGGTAGTGACGGGAATATCAGGCTCCGGCAAATCGACTCTAATCAGCCAGGTGTTGGCAGACACAATCGAATCTGCTTTAGGCAGCCAGAAAACCGATGACGAAGCAGAAGAAGAGACGGACGAACTCGAGGAAGATTTAGAATTTCAACGACCGGCAAAAATCGAGGGAATCGAAAACATCAAGCGACTTGTTTGCGTCGATCAAAAACCAATCGGTCGAACTCCGCGCTCTAATCTGGCAACCTACACCGGGCTATTTGACTTTATACGCAAGAAATTCGCTGCAACACCGCAAGCAAAATCTCAGGGATTTAACGCCGGCCGATTCTCATTCAACGTCGAGGGCGGACGCTGCACCACCTGCGAAGGCGAAGGGTTCGTCACAGTGGAGCTTTTGTTTTTGCCCAGCGTCTACACGCCGTGCGCCTCCTGCAAAGGGACCAGATATAACGAAGAAACTCTCGCTATCAAGTATCGCGACCTGAGCATTGCCGAGGTCCTGGACATGACCGTCGATACCGCCAGTGACTTTTTCACTGAATTACCAGCAGTAGAGCGCGCGCTGAAGACATTGAAAGAAGTCGGACTTGGCTATCTCAAGCTGGGACAGCCGGCAACAGAGCTATCCGGCGGGGAGGCTCAGCGCATTAAGCTGGCAACGGAATTGCAGCGCGTTCAGTCCGGCAACTCATTGTATTTGCTTGATGAGCCGACAACGGGACTACATCCGGCAGACGTGGAAAAACTCATGATGCTCATGCATGCACTGGTCGATGGCGGAAACACTGTGATTGTGGTTGAGCATGACATGGATGTGGTGGCGGCTGCCGACTGGGTAATCGACCTTGGCCCTGGTGCGGGCAGCGCAGGCGGGCGAGTCACTGCCAGCGGAAGCCCAGAGAAAGTATCAAAATCTTCGGGCAGCAAAACCGCGCCTTATCTGGCGGCAAAGCTGAAATCAATGAACTCGTGACCACAAAGATTTGCCGCGTTTCATCTGCCACCTCCAGAACACGCCCCCAGACAACGCCCAAAATATACATTTGCGATATACACCAAAGTCGCCTGCCTGATTCACACACAACTCTGATAGAATCAAGGTTTCGTCGCCACAACGCGCAACCGCCGAGGTCTTAGCAGTGACAAAGCGCACCACAAAATCAAATGTTTTCCTGCTCCGCCGCGAACCAGCCGGCGCGCACAAAATTCCGGACGAACTCAAGCTTGCACAAAAAAAGGTGTCGGAAGCACGAGCCGAGGAAGGGAAAAAACGTGTTGCTCTGGCAAAAGAGGCGCTGGAGATTTTTGCGGATTGCGCCGAAGCCCACACGCTGATTGCCGAGGAAACGAACGATCGTCCGGCACGCATCAAGATTTACCGCAAAGCGGTCGCAGCGGCCGAGAAAGTGCTCGGCGCCGACTGGGAGCGCCGGTACAAAGGAAGCTTTTGGTTGGCTAGCGAAACGCGACCGCTCATGCATGCGATGGCTATGCTGGCTATCGATTTGCAATGGGAAGACGAAATTTTGGAAGCGCTTTCGATCTATCGCAAATTGATGGAATGGAATCCGACTGACCATCAAGGAATTCGCTACAGTCTGGCAACTTGCCTTTACGAAGCAAAATGCAATGAAGAGCTGGACAAACTTCTGGCTAAGCACGAAGACGAAGTGAGCGCTGTTCTCAGTTACACGAAAGCATTGCACCTTTTTCGTAAGTATGGAGCCTCGGATAGGACGAATCAGCAGCTGGTAAAAGCGTTTAATACCAATATTCATGTGCCTATTTACCTGGCCGAAGTACTGCCGCTTCCGGAGGAAACACCTTCAACAGTCGGATTCGGCGACGAAAGAGAAGCAGTCGCCTACGTCATGGACAGCGGCTATCTGTGGGCAGATACAGAAGGCGCGGAAAAATGGATGGCCTCGACTCTGTCAGCCGAGCTGGAAAAGAATTATCCAGATGAAGAATTGGCAGCAAAAGCAATCAAGAATTTGAAAAAAGGAACGCGATAAGTCTTCTGCACCATGCCTCTCGATCCTTCATCAGTCCTGATTTACACTGACGGCGCTTGCACCGGTAATCCCGGCCCCGGCGGCTGGGCGTGCATTGTTTTACTGCCGGACGGCAATGTCCATGAACTAGGCGGCGGAGTCAAAGAGACAACCAACAACAGGATGGAAATGGCAGCCGCCATCCGCGCACTGGCCATGCTCGAGCCGAAAGAACAGTGTCCTATCGTTTTATATACGGACTCTTCGTATGTCATAAAAGGCATCACGCAGTGGATCTGGGGCTGGCGCTCGCGCGGATGGAAAAGCGCAGATGGTAAGGATGTCGCCAATCGTGAGCTATGGGAAGAGCTGTTGCGACAGGTAACGCGCCTGAAGCCGTCCACAATTGACTGGCGCTACGTGCGTGGGCATTCAGGATATCCAGGCAACGAACGTTGCGACGAAATTGCTGTAGCATTTGCAAAGAACAAACGCGAGCAACTCTATGTCGGACCGCGCGAGGGGTATTTTATTGACCTAAGCGAACTACCTGATGCCGAACCTATTCCTGAAAATAAAAAACCGGCCGGCACCGGCAGCAATACCACACCAGGCGGCAATCGAGGAAGCGGCTCATCAGGTCCGGCTTCTTACTTGAGCTACCACAATGGTGTTTTGCAGCGCCACAAAACGTGGGCTGAATGTGAGCGCCGAGTCAAAGGCCAGTCCAATGCCAAATTCAAAAAGGCAAAGTCACCGAGCGAAGAAAGAGAAATCTTGATCGGATGGGGTTTGGACCCACAGACTAAGATCGACTAACTTTCAGCGCTTTGTCTATTCATCTATAAGTGCAAGGTCACCGGATCGCTTACGTATCCAAGCAACTTTCCGTCCTTGTCGAACGCCGCTATTCGCACATCATACTCGCCGTGCACTTTAAAATCGTCCGGCCACAATTCCATCCGCCCCTTCAAGCCTTCCAACGAATACCTCTTCATACTGCGCTGCGACATCACGACTTGCCTGAAAGTCGGATCGAAGTATTCGAAATACTCAAACGGTCGAGAGATTTCTGCCATCACATGATTAGCTCCCTTGATCATGGTGGCATCAAAATTCAGAACAAGTGAGTCAGGAGATTTGGGAGACATTCTTCCGCTTTGCTCGCGTGTCCAATTTTCGGGCGGTGCGTCCAACTTGGGAATTTCACCTCCCAAATCGAGGAAACGAACTGACTCGATTTTGATCTTACCGGGACAGACCATCAGCTGCAATTCAGATGGGTTTGCCAGCAAAATCCAACTTGCGATTTCGGATAGATTGAGTCGGTATTTATGTGTTTTCCCGTCCGGCTCGAGGAAGACCGATAATTTTGTCGCAAAACCATCGGTGTCATCCAAACGCCACAATGAGCGGCTTCCATTAGGCAGTTGATACAGGGGAAGAACACCGTTGTTTATGCTGTCTAATTTTTGATTCCACGACAACACCATCGAGGCTTTCTCATCGGCAGACATAATCGGTGTTACAGCCGTCACTTCCAGACAATCGTACAAGCCCTTTTTAAAACTATCACCAAGGTCGAATGAGTAAGTGGCGATGTTTGATTCATGACTTTCAAGATTTAGCTTTACGTCTCTATGAGCCGCAAAAGAGTTTGAGCCATCGCCAAAGTAATCTTTGGGAACCTCTACTATTTTGCGCGCGTCGCCGTTCCAGCCGAATACCACTGTTTTGGGATCTGGCAAAACTTTTTTCAATTCAGAAATATTGACGAGATCGAAATTGAAAAAGTGCGCACGCAATGCCGCAATCTTCTGGCTCAGCTCCGGTGCGAAAAACGGTGCTTTTAAACAGCCTTGCAAGTTGGCAAACGAAGGATACAGTGCAAGATGATGATGAGTCATCGGAGCTGCGAGAAAAACAAGCCGAGAGGCCTGCGGATACTCGGCGGACAATCTGACTATGCCATCCTCGATTGCCGCTTCGTACTTGCTCTCGTCAAGCCATAGTTCATGAGTTCGCAGCGTCAGTGCGCTGAAAAGTAAGCAGTAAACCGAAATGACACCAATCGCCAGTTGCTTGAGCCTTTTCTCCACTTGTGTTTTGGTGGCGTCAGGAACAAAGAGAAGCACAAACAATATGCAAAAAGGAACGCTGACTAGGTAGAAATGCCTTCCTCCAGGCAATCCGCCTGCCGCGTACCAAACCCGTGCGACGAGTGCAAGTCCGGCGACTACCCAGCCAGTCAAAAAAACCATCGGGCGCAAGAGTACGAGCTCGCGAAAGAAAGCAATGCGGGCGACAAGGACCGCAAGTAAAGTCGCGTACATAACATAAAGCGCACTTATTGCACTGGCGAGCTCTTCCAATTGAGGCAGCGGCACTGGTAAGAACACGCCTCGCAGATACTTCCAGCTTATCAGCCCCGGCAACCAGACGTTGTTCAATGCAACTGAAGCGAAGCCCTCATAGCCACCATATAAAGTACCAAGCGAAAGTGACCGACAGACCAAGTAGAAAGCGAACAGAAGCCAATACATTCGCGTTGTTATAAAGGCGGAAAATATGGTCTGACGCCAGTTTGCAAAACCAGAATTCGGCTGGCCGCCATTTGCGCAAATCAAGTACCAAGTAAATATGAAAGGCAGCGTCGCTCCAACCTCTTTGGTAAAGAGTGAACCGAAGCAGAGGCACAAGCTCAGAATTCGAAGCTTTCGCGCACTAGAATTCTCAGCATTGAGCGAGTGTATGAAAGTGAGAAAGCTGGCAATATAAAATAGCGCGCAAAATGAATCTACACGACCACATATCCAGATAACGGACTCAGCATGTAATGGGTGAACAGCAAATAGTGCGCCGGCTAAAAAAGGAATAGCAATGCCTGTCACCTGTGCCAAATTCTTCAGCAACGCGCGTGCCAGAAAAAAAACTAAAACAGTGCAAGCGACATGAATGCTGATTGTAGTGATGTGCGAACCAACAGCATTGAGATTGTAGACAGCCGTATCGAAAACAAGTGGAATCAGCATCATTGGGCGATAGTGCAATCCCCAAATTGGCTCTTGCATCCATACGCTGGTGAAATTCTGCAACAACAGGAGCGGCTGCGTGTGCAGATAATGATAAATATAGGCTAGCTGTTGTTTGTCATCGCTGAGAAAACCGACGAAAAGAGACGGGATAAAACATACAAATGCGAGCACAGCAAGAAAAACAGCCGCAAAGGCTGTTCTTTTATCATTCTTGATTGACAACGCTGAGGTCATTTTGCTCGACTTGCAAATCTTCCTCAATAGAATATTTCAAAGTGAAAGCCCTTTGAAGGTGCTATTTCTCATCGCTTTACAAGCAAATACTGCAAACGGGAGCCTGCTGGTAGAGGCACCCGTTTGAGTCGCATGAAAGCCGTCCTTCTTTCGAAAAGGCTGTTTAAACAATGTTGTTGAGTTTATGACGGAAATTAGTGACGCTAGACAGTTACGGCAACTTGCTCTTCCGCTCGACGTATTGCATATTCTGCCACCACATAAATTTCGTCGACAAAGGCAAGCAGACTGGCAGCAACCGAACCTTCATCCAGTCCCAATTTCTTGCTGACCAGGGCGACTACACCATTGAAGGCGGTAGGCAATTGCTCTTCTACCTCTCGAACAGCATGAGCATCGGTTGATGTAGCCAGATGTGCCATCACTTCCAGTCCAAAACCCATGTTCTGACAGGCGGCCCCAACTTCAGATTGTGCTTGCTTGGTAAGACCGATGGCGACAAGGGCTTTTGAGATCAATTTTGAATCTTTGCAAGTCAACAAATCTTCCGACTGTGCAATCACCTTTTGCAGCCTGGGAATCAACGGCTTGATCATTTCAACTTTGGATTGCACTTGTGCAGGAACATCTACGTACATAATTCAAATACCTCGCCTGAAGAGTAGAAACTGTTTGCGCACATTGCTTCAAACATCAAAATAGCTTTTTAAACAATCCGCCAACGGCGCCCACGATCCCTTTGCCGACCGACTTGACGGCGTTTCCGATTCCTTTAGCGGCACTGCCCAACAACTTATCTACACCCAGAGCGCTGGCAATGCCGATGAATGGTCCGACTACAGGGACAAAAGATAATCCGGCTGCTATCGCGTTGCCGGCTACTCCCTTCCAATCGCCTTTCAAGGCGCCGAGAATCCCCTTCAGGATAGGCAAGCCAGTGCCAAGCCCGCCGAGCATTCCGCTGAGCCCGCCTTCTGAGCCGCCACCTACAAATCCGGTAAGCCCGCGCTCGCCACCACCACCAAACCAATTAGATGGATTAAGTCGGCCGAGGATGCCACCAACTTCCTCGCCGCCGCCATGAAGTCCAAACTTTTCCAGGACGCCGGGTCCGCTCTGCAGCTTGGAGAAGAAATTGAAGGTATCACCGAAGAGACTTGATGATGTGTCTCTGCCGCTAAAACCAAAATTTAGAACATCACGCGGGCTTGGTAAGTTGATTCGATCGAGAATATTGAAACTGCTATCACCCATTCCGGGGAGCCTGAGCGTTTGCCTGTCGAAGATGTTGTCGAAATCGAGACTTGGTGGCTCGAAGCCTGAACGACTGCCTGGTCTGAAGTCCAATCTGTCGGTCAAACTTAAGAGGTTAAAGTCTTGCCGGGCGTCGTCCAATCTGTCAATGAGCTTGGACACAGGCCTTTCGAATGGCAAATTAAATACCATGGGGTGAATCCTCCAGAGGAGTGATAGAAGCGAGCCTGGGGAGTTCAGCAGGAGGATACTGGCGCACGAAGCGCACCAACTCAGACAATGCCTGTTACTGCATGCAGAGTGTGGAACAGTTTGGCTCTAAATATACTAAGGGTCGGCTGCGTTCCGACACTGTCAACATACATCGAAATAGTGACGAAGTTGTGATCAGCCGCCAGCCCTTGCCCAGCTTACGTTTCCAGACTCAGTTTTTCATCAAAATAGTGCCACTTTGGCGATAAAACCCTCTCGCCTGCGGGTGCTAAAATTCAGTGGAATGACAAATAATCAGCAAGCAAAACAGCCTCGGCAAAATCTGAGCGCAGTAATCATACAAGCGATAGCGATGGCAGTTGCGTGCGTCGCCGCTACACAGATTATTTTCCCCGCGCATTTTGAAACGGCTGATGACTTGAATTTCTGCCTGCTTCTTTCCGGTGTCGGAATAACAAACGCGCCGACCTATCAAACATGGTTCACCAACATCCTTATTACTTATCCATTGATGTGGCTTTATCAATGGATGCCCGACATTGCCTGGTACTCGTATTATCTGTTCTCTGTTCTTATTGTTGGATTTAGTCTGGTCGCCATCGTCTTGATGCTGCGCTTTAATAGATGCATCGGTGCGGCCCTTTTCCTTATTTATTATGTATCAGTAGGAGTGTTTATCGTAAACGGCTTGCAGTACACGAGCACCACTGCACTGCTAACTCAAGCCGGTTTTCTCCTGGCTTTCTGCCTGCCGCTCGTGAAGCGCTTTCGAGCGGGAAGAGTTCCTGTTTGGATAGCCATCTCTGCTTTCGTCGCGATCGTTTTCGCCTCAATGATTAGGTTCGAACCATTTCTGCTTGTATTACTAATTTCTGCAATTACATTCATAGTCGTTGCGCCTAAAAAAATGGATCTACTAAAGCGCAGCGCAAAACCATTGATTGGTTTGGCACTGGCCGTTGCGGTTGGATTCGCGCTTAAAACAGCGAGCAACTATTACTATGATTCTCAGCCGGCCTTTGCCGGCGTGCGTGAATTTTTCCGTCCATTCAGCGACCTGGCTGATTCAGACAGAGAAAAAATAGAGACAGCTAAAGTTGAACTTTCAGACAACGACTACTCACTTGTAAAACAGTTCTTCGTCGCCGACAGGAACGTCTTTACGACGGCGGCACTGACCAACGCAGTCAACGCATCGTATCTACCTTTTACCTTCGAGAAATTGAATTGGGTTCTGATGTCCAATGCGGCCCCAATTGGGCTTCTCTTGCTCGCAGCGGCCTGGTTTCTCGATCCAAAATTCATGAGCCTGCCGCGTCTGCTGTTGTTTTTTTCAGGCATTGTCGCGCTTGTTTTATATCTGGCTTTCTTCATGAAATTGCCAACCAGAGTTCATCTCACACTTCTAACATGCTCGATTACGACTATGTTCATGTTTTTCGATCGCGCAAAACTCAAAAGAATTGCTAACAGTTTACTGAAAGCGGACAGAGTCACACGTTCACTTACGATTCCTGCAGCTTGCGTAATAGCAGGAATAATGGTCTTTATTTCTGTAATTCTATTAAGTTCTACTACTCAGGAGACGCTTGGCGAGAATGAATACGTCAGGGCTGCCATCACAACATTAAAGCCTAGATCCGAGCAACTATATGTGGTGCTGGGAACAACTACGCCATATCAATTCATGCTTCCGTTTCAGAATTTGCGCCGGCAATTTACCGATTTCCACATATACCGCACCAGCCTGTGGAGCCGAATGCCGGTAGGCGATGAAATGTTGCGCAAGCATGGATTTAAGACTCTCAAAGATGCGTGTCAATCGCCAGACGTGCTCTTCATTAGCAGCCCAAGTGCGAACGAACGTTTTGCGCAATTTTGCAAAGAACATTATGGAATGGAAGTAAGGTTCACTCAAGTATTTGAAGAACGAATGCTGGATCTCCAGGTGTTCAAACTTCAGCTCATCTAGATACGGCTTGGAATCAGCTTGTTGCGCAGATTGTTGATCGGCGATTCGAAGAGATACCACGATGCCGAAGCAAGAAGTGCGGTGCTGACGAAACCGATGGCAATTTTCTCGGGCAGCGGAAAATCAATCAGCAAATACAAGATTGGCAAATGGAACAAATACATCGCATAGCTGATTTGCCCCAGATGAACAAGCAGTTTGTTGGAGAGCGATTTGCAAATGAACTGATTGCGCGTGCGCCACAACGAATAGAAGAACAGCGCCAGCGCAGCGGAGTCCGCAAAGATCATCGTATGCGGCAAAGTTTTGTCGAACGACTGCCAAGCCATAAGTACGACGTTAAGAGTCAATGCCGCTAGAAAGAGTCTAGTCGAATCAGTTTGCTTGAGCTTCATGTCGAAGTATCCGGCAATTGCTCCCGCCAGCAAGCACTGCCCGGACGACGGCAAGAGAAGCTTCCACTTGTGTCCTGGAAATGCAGTGGCACAGGTTGTATGCACAACAAAGCAGATAGCAAGCAACGCCACCATGAGATTGAGACGATGCTTTTTAGGAGTGAAAAGGAACACCAGAGGGAAGAGCAAATAAAACTGTTCTTCAACCGCCAGACTCCATAGATGGCAGACAGGTCCCTCCATCTGATTGATCAAAAAGAGGTAAACGTTGGAGACATAAGTGATGAATGGCAATGGCTCGGTCAGTTGGCCGCAAACGAAAACAATCGCCAGCGTTAAATAGTAAATTGGAAATATTCGCAGTGTCCGTCGCAGCCAAAACTCGCGAACATCACTCCATGTTTTACCCGTGTCGGATCCGATCAAAATTCGCGTGATCAAAAAGCCGCTCAGAACGAGATACGCGTAAAAGCCAAAACTGCTCGCGGCATTGACAAAACCGCTGCCGAAATAATTGCTGATGTGTGACGTAGTAACGTGACCCGCATACACGGAGATGAACATCAGCGCGCGCATGCTATCGAAATGCAGGCGCCGTGGGGAAGGATGGCTTTGAGAAGCTTCCTGCACTACTGGCGATTTCGAAACTTCGCTAGCCGATTCGATTACAGCTTGACAACTCATTTTAATTGGGCTCTGAGTGCAGCAAATGTCACGGACTGGCGATCATAGCACTTAACGAGGGGTAGTCAGTACGTAGCAAATCTCACAAACAGCCCGCCGCTGAACTTATTTTCACCGTTTTGATGTGTCAAAGCGCAGAGAGGTATCATGATCCAGATCCTTATCTTGTGCTCATCTCCATGCAATGCGACAATCCCACCGCCGAGGCCGCCGCTTCTGAAAAGGTTATAAAGCCGCATCCTCTGGGCACCTTCGCAATTTTTGCCGCTATCTTTCTAATTACGTTTTTGCCCAGCTATCTGGCTCGTTTCGGGCTTTTGGACGATTACTACATCCTCGACCTGACGCTAACTAAAGGTGCCCTCTGCCCGGAAATCATCGGCAACATGATGGCGCAGGGGCGCCCACTTAATTTGCCGTTCATTGCTGCAGCATTCTCACCTTTGCATGGAATCGGTGACATCGTCTATCTGCGAGTCATCGCCACGCTCGGTATTGCGCTTTTAGCCACGCTTTTCTTCAGGCATTCCATGCATGTAGGCTGGAATCGCGCCCAGTCATTTGCTTTGTCACTGCTCGTCTTTTCCCAGCTTCCGTTTCAAGTTCTTGCCGGGTGGGGATTGGTCGGTTTTTTGGGCGCATTCCGCATTCCACTGGCATATGTTTCCTACTTTCTTGCCAAATACACCGCTGAAAAACCAGTCAAATCGCTCGGCTTTGCAGGCATGTATCTGGCAACGCTCTTGTGTTTAACCGCTGCAATGGCAATGCACCAGACTGCGGCGATGTTCTTTTGGATTGCCATGGCTCAAGACGCCCTCTCTCCCAAGCGCTGGGACATGTCCGGCAAATTGCTGAATGTAATTTTCACAACATTCGGCTCCGCTTGTTGCATTGAGCTCTTAGTTTCGTTGTTCGGAAAGAAAAATTATGCCGAGTATCTGATTCAGGATCGCAAAGATTTGACTTTAGACCCCCTGCAAAAGCTCGTCTGGTTCTTTGCCGAGCCTCTCAACAGTTGCCTCAATTTCAACAACCTCAATGCAAGCTTTCTAGTCGCGATAGGTTTCGCGGCGCTGATCATCGCAGGATTGACGTTGTTCGTAAGAAAGCTCGAACCGAAAAACTTACTCAAGCAGCGAGTTCTGTTGCTGCTCGCATTGCCGTTTTTGTGTTACACGCCCAATCTCATCGTTGCCGAATCATGGGCCAGTTATCGCACTCTCTATGCGCTTTCCACATTGATGGTCATTTATTTATTCTGCGCGATCCAGGGAATTGGCGCCAAACTTTCATTGAGCTCCCGCGCAATCACGCTTACTTTATTTCTTGCGGCTCTCCTGAATTTATTTTGCGCCAATCGCTCGATCGCGACTTATATAGCGGAGCCGCAGGCCAAAGAACTCGAATTGGTTCGATATCGACTGCAAAACGAAAATTCGTCGAAAGCGCTAAAACATTTAGAAGAGCAAATGCAGCCACCGAAGGGTAAAGGACCTTTCGACATGTGGAATTACGACAAGGAAACTATGCTGCCGAGTTGGGATGACGTCATAGCCCCGGCAGCCTTTTATGACGAATTCGGGCGAACATCGTCATCGCGCCCATTTGTAGGCAAAGCAATGGTTCACTTGCTTCTTCGCGAAAACGCAGGTAAATGAAAGGGTTTTTAGATGCCTGATGAGTGTTGCCGGATGGCGCCCAATGGTTCTCTATTCAGCCATTGCACGGTAATATTGAGCTTGTCACTGGCAACGGTCGAAATGCACAACAAATGAGCGCCTACTAAGGTTCAATCTTGCTGCAATCACTGAGCACTGCGAAAACATCCGATGTCGGTCAGCCAATTGCTGCTCGCGGCATTGCTGATCGAGGGGCAGCCGATGTGCGCAATTTCAAATACAGCATCATCGTGCCGGTATTCAACGGTGCTGACAAAATTGATGAGTTGTTCCGTCGAATCGCCGAGACTTTCGACAGCAGAAATTGCCGCTATGAAGTAGTCATCGTCAACGACGGCAGCACGGACAATACCTGGGAAGTTATCACCAGGGCCGCAGCAACGAATCCGCAAATCGTCGCCATCAAACTGACAAAAAACTTTGGACAACACCCTGCCGTTTTATGCGGTTTGGCAAACTCCACCGGCGATTATGCACTGACTATAGATGCAGATCTTCAAAATCCGCCGGAGGAACTTTTCAAATTGATTGAACCGGCAGTCGAAAACAAACTCGAAGTCGTGTTCGCGAAATTCACAAAAAAACGACACGCACTTTATCGGCGATTGGGCAGCAATGTCATCTACTTTCTCAACGAAGTGATCTTCGGCAAACCCAAAGACCTGACCATCTCGAATGTAAGATTGCTGTCCAGAGAAGTAGTGGCAAAAATGTGCCGGCGCCATACACCATTTCCATACATCAACGGACTGGCACTGCAGTGCTCCCATCCCGACAAGCGTGCCAATGTGCTCGTCGAGCACCACAAGCGAACAGGCAGCCGCTCGACCTACACGCCATTGAGAATTGCACAACTCGTCGGCATCATCCTGCTCAATTACGCGCAGCTGCCTAGGGTTATTTCCAACTTAGGATATGGCACCGCCTGGTTCAGTTTTGTTCTAACCACAGCATTTATCGCCAAGCACTATTTCCTCAGTTCGGCAATTCCTGAATTCACACCAATTTTAGTAGTGCTCACCGGCTGCTGCGGAATACTGGCATTACTCGTTGGAATTCTCGCAAGCTACGGCGCGAAGATGGCGCAGTCGGTATCCGCTGGTGCAAACTACGAAATCGGAAGCATCGTAAAAGGTGGCTAGACATTTTTTTATCGCCGGCGCACAGCGATCGGGCACTACCTATCTGCACACGATTCTCACCGAGCATCCGGAAATCGAACTCAACCAGCCCTGGTGGCCGGAGCCGAAGTTTTTCCTCAATGAAGATGCTCCATCTCGCAAAGATGAATATCTCAAGAAATACTACTTTCGAGACGATGCCACCATTCGTGGTGAAAAGACGGTGTGTTACATGGAACACTCAGAAGTCATCGAAAGAATTGCTCGCACTTTTCCTGATGCGTTGATTATTTTCATCCTGCGCGATCCGGTTGATCGAGCAATTTCAAATTACTGGTACAGTGTCGGCAACAAACTAGAAGATTTGAGTCTCGAGCAAGCGCTGACGGATGAAAGTTTGAAGGATCGCCCGTACGATGAGAATCGCATCATTGGCTGTCCTCCGTACAATTATCTGGAGCGCGGAAAGTACGTTAATTATCTCGACCAATACCTGAAGCATTTTGATCGCAGCCAGATAAAGCTGCTGATATCAGAAACTCTCTTCGACAATCAGAAAGCGATCAGCGACTTGTTCAAATTTTTAGAAGTCGAGTCTGGCTTTTCGCCGCCTTCAATGAATAAGAAAATCAACTCCTACCTTCCTGACGAGGGAGATAAAAAGACAATCGAAGTCGAAAGATTTTTATGCTCGTACTATGCGGACTCAGTCAAAGAACTTTCAGACCGCTATTCGCTTGATACCAGCATGTGGAAACCCGTGCGAATACGGCTTTAGTTGGAATCAAGTCGTTACTACGCTTGAGGCAAATCAATTCAAATCTTTTCCATCAGGCAATGGGAATGTCACCGTGACGCAGGTGCCAATTCCCAGCGTGCCGCTTTCGATTGCAACTTTCGCCCTGTGAGCGGCAGCGATTTCTTTTACGATAGGCAAACCAAGTCCGCTGCCTGGTGCCTCTGTTCCCAGGATTCGATAGAATCGCTCAAAGACGCGACTGCGTTCGTCTTCCGGAATGCCGGGTCCATTGTCTTGCACTGTCAAACGCACCGCATCACCATTGCTGACACGCACGGTGACACTGCCGCCCTCATGCGTGTAAATGACGGCATTCTCGATTAAATTCGAAGTAAGCTCAGTGAGATCTGCCATCTCACCATAAATCATTGCCGGTTTGTCGGAGCCGATAAAACATAGCTCGACATTCCGCGGTACGGATTCTGAAACGAATTCTGACGTCGCCTCTGACGCAATAAAATTCAAGTCAAGGCATTCGTAGTGCCTTTCTACAGAACTGACAGGTTCGGCCTTCGCGAGGATCAAAAGCTTGTTTGCCAGGTGCGTCATTCGGTCTGTTCCTGCTTCGATTTTGTCAAGAACAGATTTCATTTTCTCTTCCGACGGCAAACGCTTAGCTGCATAGATAAATGTTTTCAATCCGGCAAGCGGGGTACGGAATTGATGCGCAGCATTGGCAACAAACCTGTGCTGGTGCTCAATATCATCACGGAGCCGCTCCAGCAAATCGTTAATCGAATTGACCAGGGGGCGCACCTCGCGCGGTGTGTCGTCCGATGCGATTGGTGTCAGATCAAATTGCGACCGCTTGGACAGATCGCTCTCCAGCGTTTTCAAAGGTTTTAGTCCGCGTGTAACTCCAAAGGAGACGCTGAAAGCACCTAGAATGATCAGGATCATCTGCGGCAAAACTATGCTCAGCAAAATATGATGAGTCATTTCTCGCCTGCTGTTGAGAGTCTGCGCGACCTGCACCAGAAGTGATTGTTCACTCACATTCGGAACATCCACTTTAATTCGCACCATGCGAACATCTTGTCCGTTCAAAATCGAATTTCTAAATCTTGGCTCGCTAGCATCTAAGGGGCCAACTGGCTTAGGCAAAATTGCATCGCCGCAAATTCTCCTCAAGTCGCGAGTCAACACCTGGAAATAGACTTTATCGCGGTCATTATGTCGCAAAATTGCCTGCGCTGCGGGCGGCAAGTCCACCCACACCTTGAAATGATCGGAGCGCAACCGGGCGATTACCGAATCCGCGGTGTTAAGCAGTTCGCGATCGAATGTGTCGTTTGCAAACTTATCTGCAATCAAATAACCAGCACAAGCAATAATGCACCAAATTGTGCAAAGTGGAATCAGCAACCATCCTAAAAGCTGACTTCTAATGGATTTTTCAGACGATTTTTTCAAGGCGATAACCGAGCCCCCTGAGCGCCCTGATGGTGACGTCGGAAGGCTCCAGCTTTTTGCGCAGCCGGTGGACAATTATTCCAACTGCATTCTCAGAGACTTCCTCATCCCAACTTGAGAGTAAATCCGTAAGCCTGTCTTTCGGTATAGTGGCGCCGACACGCTGCAAGAAAATTTCCAGCACGGCTACTTCTCGAGCCGTCAACTCCAGTGGCTCACCCTTAATGAAAGCCACCCGCGATACTGTGTTGAACGTCAAATTTCCAAAGCTGATCTCAGTGTGATTGGACCAACTTTCTTTGCGGATCAGCGCTCGAATTCTTGCTTCCAGCTCGGGAAGCTCGAAAGGTTTTGTGATGTAATCATTTGCTCCCAGATCAAGCCCTTTGACTCTGTCTTCCAGTCTGTCTCGCGCAGTCAAAATCAAAATTGGAATAGTCTGACCTCGCCCGCGGATGCGTTTGAGCACATCCAGACCATCCAATTTCGGCAGCCCCAAGTCCAAAATAAGCAAATCGTATTGATTCATGCCCACAGCGGAATCGGCGTTTAAGCCATTCGGCTCGACGTCGACAGAATAGCCGTTGTCTCTCAAAACCATTGAGAGCCCCTCGGCCAGAAAGCTATCGTCCTCGGCAAGAAGTATTTTCATATCTAAATCCAACTGCTTACATTAATCATAGTAACGCCAAATCAGCCCCTTCGGGGCTTTGAAATCTTCACGAAATCTTCGCGACATAGACTGAAAAGAGTAACGGGGGCAGGATTTTGAGCCTACCGCGTGACAAAAGAAGGGGCACCGCGTGAGGAGCGCTGAAGAGAGGCGACATCCAGTCACAGAATAGACCTCCTATTTTGTGGAAAGCAGACGTCAATCTGCTTGAGGCATCCAATGAAGAAAGAGGCAGCACTTATTTCAGAGATTTCGCATGAAGTCAGGAAATTCCTGAAGGATCACGTCTTTTCCGTGTGGCAGCTTGAACTCATCGTACAGATGAGAGAGCGTAACCAAGCTTTGTCATGCGATGAGATCGCCAAGCTGCTCTATTCGACACCGGCAGCAATCGAGAGCACCTTGAAGCGATTTGCCGAGCTTGGAGTGCTGCGGCGTGAACTAGGAACATCTGACTCGTATATTTATGCTCCGGCAACACTAGAGTTGAGACAGCTGATTGATTTGACCGCAGCGACATATTCGGCAAGACGCATCGACGTCATTAATCTCATTTTTTCGACACCCCAAAAGGCGCCGAGATTATCCCTTGATTAAGTCAGCCACGGGTTTCGAAAGTTAGCTACCGCTTCTTGAAATGCGTATAATTGTCACCTGCTCGAGGGGTGACAGGTCACGAAATGACCGCGCAAACGCCTGTGGCGAAGTCGGTCTGGACGCCGTTGAGGCATCCAGCTTTTCGCATTCTTATGCTTGGCAATGTGGCGATCCTGCTAGGCGGCTGGATGCAGGACATTGCGGTAGCCTGGCTCATGACTTCGCTGGCGCCCGAGCCACTTATGGTCGCCCTCTTGCAAACGGCAATTTATTTGCCTTTTGTTCTGCTCTCATTGCCGGCCGGCGCACTTGCTGACATCTTCAATCGGCGAACAGTACTCTTGTGCGCGCAAGTCTGGGTATTTGTGGGAGCAATTATTCTCGGCTTGCTCACCATTTATGGGTTTATGACGCCCTGGATGCTCTTGCTGCTGTTGTTTTTAATCGGACTCGGTTCGGCAATGTATTCACCGGCGTGGAATGCGCTGGCACCGGAATTGGTACCGCGAGCAGAACTCGAATCTGCCATCGCGTTAAATGCAGCCAGCTTCAATTTTTGCCGCGGGATTGGCGCAGCGCTGGGTGGTGTTGTTGTAGCTGGCTCCGGCCCGGGCACAGCAATATTGATCAATGCCGCCACAATGATCGCAATGCTGTGCGCTCTCATCTGGTGGAAACCGGCCCCTGCTGAAAGCTATCAACCGGCAGAGAGAGTGGTCGGTGCAATGAAAGCAGGCATGCGCTATGTCCGTCATTCTGCAGCACTGCGGGCGGTGATTATAAAAACGGTCGTTTTCGTTGCATGCGCGAGCGCGGTTTGGTCATTTTTGCCGTTGATTTCAAAACAGCAATACGGACTGAATGCCATGGAGTATGGGCTTGTACTCAGCCTTTTCGGCGTAGGGAATTTGCTTGGTGCCACACTGCTTCCATTTGCCCGCAAGCACTTTTCCATGGACCACCTGTTCATGACAAGCGCGTTGATTTTTGCCGGCACCATGACGGCCTTGCCATTCATTCACAGTTTTTTGCTCGCCGGGATCACGCTGTTCTTCGCTGGGCTTGTCTGGATCATGGTCAACGCCTCACTAAATGCCGGTGTTCTGACGGCTGTTCCGGCGTGGGTTCGCGCACGCGCAATCGCCGTTTTCCTGCTCACTTTCCAGGGTTGCCTGGCAGGAGGCAGTTTGGTATGGGGAACTTTTGCCGCTTACACCAGTATGCCGATGGCAATTTTGACTGCAGCCGCACTGCTTGTGGTCGGCACCATTTGCACTGCGCCCTTCAAAGTCGCATCCTCGGAGAACATCGATCTGCGCACCGCACGCTCAACACCGGAGCCGAATATTATTACTAATCCGCACCCGGATCACGGACCAGTGCTTGTGACTGTAGAATATTTCATCGACCCTGAGCGCATGCCGGACTATCGCAAAGCAATGGCGGCATTGGAAATTTTGCGTCGACGAAATGGTGCCTATCAGTGGTATCTGTTCAATGATCTTGCCAAATCGGGCAGATATGTTGAAACATTTTTTGTCGAAAATTGGGGCGAATACCTTCGCCACATGCAGCGCGGAACTATCGACGACAATAACGCGGAAAAACTTGCATATAGTTTTCACCTCAACGAAGAAGCACCAGCTATCTGCCACATGCTAGCCGAACGCAGGAAAAACTGACGGCTATTTGGATTCCGGTGCACCAACAGCAGATGCCTCTACAGCTGCAGGTTTAATCACGCTGCTGTGAACGCCCTCAGGCAAGTCTTTCTGCTTCCAAAGCGCAGTTTCCGAATACTTCGCATGACCACGCAGCCAGTTAGTCAAACCTTCCAACATAAGAGGAAAAAACTGTTCGTTCTCGAAAATCAAGTGTTCTTTATATCCAAGAATGATAAGCGTCTTGTCTTTGGTCTTGATTGCATCATAAAGCTCGATCGTACTGGCCGGCTTCACCAGCGGATCTGCCCCACCCTGAACGATCAGAACCGGCTTCTCTAATCGCGCGACTTTCTCTTTGGTGCTATTCATGAAAGAGTCGAACTTAATCAATTCGTCCGTGCCCAATTTGAAGCGCGCTTCTCGGTCGCTCTTCCATTCCTCGACAAGTTTTTCATCGCGACTGACTCTTTCGACAACATCTTTCGTGATGTCGAAATCACTTTTTGCTCCGCTCAAAACTCTCCACGCCACTTTCATTTTTGTCTTAGTGCCATTGTATCTGTCCGCTGCTGGCACCGATGAAACCACGCCATCAACGGCCTTGCATTCCATTGCGGACTGAAGCACAATGGCACCGCCCATAGATTCGCCAAGCAGGAAAATTGGAACATCAGGCATGCCCTGCTTCAACATCGCAGAAATATGTGAAAGGTCAGAAGTGCAGAGCGCAAAGTTGACTTTAGGACGATCAAGCTTGCACCACGATCCAAAACCGCGCACATCGAGCGCAAACACTAGCACTCCTCTGCTGGACATTGCTTTTCCAAATGCTTCATACGCAGACTTGTGCAAACCAAAACCATGCACGCACACTAGTATTGCCCATGGCTTCACACCTTCGGGAGGCTCCCACGAAATGGCAGGCGCACTTTCGGGCTCCTGCTCGAGCGCTTCCCAGATATCCAGCGGGACCGTTGATAGGTTTTGATCGTGCTTTTTGTATCCGGCATTCTTTACCAGTGGCCGAAAAGTTGCCGATGAAATATCGAAGTATCTGTCAGCTTCTGCCTTGTCGCCTAGTTGCTCATAAGCATCGCGCAAACTGACGGCGGTCCAACCGATTGAAAGGTCATTGTTTTGCTTTTGATAGTCGAAAAGCATTTTAAATACTTCTATAGCTTTCTTGTAATTTTTCTCGCGCAAATGCGCATCACCGAGCGACCGCAGTGTTTTCTTCCGAAGCGGCGAATTCGGCTCTAAGCCAGGCAGCAACTTCGCTGCCGCCTCGTAATGCAAAATAGCCTGCGATGTCCGACCTTCGATGATGTCGCAATCGCCCAGGTGCTTGTGCAAGCCGACAAGCTTTGTCTTGTAGTCGGGACTGGCTGTATTCAACAGCTTTATCGCTTGATTCAAATGAGAAATCGCGCCTTTGAAATCTTCGGAAGCAAACTCGTACGCCGCTAATTTCGAAGCGGTATCTGCCGCGGCGTTAACGTCGGTTTTGGCTTGCTTAGACAGCTTGTCCTGCAAAGATTTCTTCGCACCGGCAATGGCCGGCTTATACACCGCATCAAAAGCAACAGGCGGTTTGGCCGAAGGCATGTCGCTTGCTTCTTCTGCAGAAAATGCCGGCAGTCCCTGAGTTGCAATGAAAGCGCTCAGTGAAAGGAAAGTCGAGAATTTAATTGAGCGAGTTATCGATGAGTTAGTCATATCCGAGGTCCCGCAAGCCACTACATTGAGAAAACTCTCAAAACGAGCAAGAAGCTAAGAGTTTACCACTTTGAGCCTCTTAGCTAACCTACGGACCTGTTAGGATAATGGCATTAAGCGGTTTGCAGTCCGCCGCAAGCTCAACCAAGTTCGGAATTCAAGTTCAGGCAGCATGAAGGCAAAAGAGCTTCTCTCGCTTCTCGAAGAAAATCTCAGCGACGAAAATGTCGCCACTGCTATCGCGTGGTTGAAGACGAAGAAGCCGACAAACAAATCTGCGAACAAAGTGTTCTCAAAAGTGTTCTTTCATTCACTAGTTTTGACTGAAGCAGAATGGTTCAAATCTCGTCTCAAAGATGTTGATGGGGAATTGCTCGAATACAATTTGCAAGAGCTCAAAAATATTGAGCATTTTGATTTTTTGATAGAATTTTTAAACGAAAACGTAGCGCGCCCTGATGCCGGATACATCTGGGGTGGGCTTCTACGCTGCTTTCGGCATAGGGCCATTGAGCCTGGTGCAATGAAATGGCTAATGAATGCTACACCGGGTAGCGTGGCAATAAACTCAGTGCTTAAAGAGCTCTTACGCCTTAACCCGGATCAGAATCTCGTCAAGATAGCGAAGGAAACGCTAAAACAAACATTTGATTTGTTTTTATTGGTTCCGCTAATAGAACATCGCGGCGACAAGGACTCCTACGAACTCGGTGCAAAGGTAATTGAAAGCGATGAAAATCCATATCTAAAAGAGATGGTGGCACGCGCTATGGTCACAAGCGATCTAACGGCGAACATGAAGCACATCAATTTGTTCCTTTCAGACGAAAGGAACAAAGATGCAGTTCGACCGTTCTTTACATTACTGAATGGTGACGAGCAAATTGACTTTCTTGAGTTTGCCTGTGACTGGATTGCAGCGAATAGATCTACCAATCTTGCTGCGAAACGCATAAAAATACCTATTTTTATCGAACCAAGTGAGTGCAACGCTGCCAGGCTCTGGCAATGGTACATAAAAGGCGCTCAGAACGATAGCCGATTTGAGGTGATGGTTCGCATGTTCGATAACGCCTGGTGCCCTCTAAACGACGAGGCTAAGGAATACATTACAGACTGGACAAGGAAAAACGCAAAACACAAGCTGAAAAAGTATGCGCAAAGTGCACTCGATAGAACCGCGAAGAATGCCTTTAAAACAATCCACGGCACCTACATTTACAAAGATGATTTTCTCGAACAAGGTGACTCTACGTCCCAGAACGAAAAAATCGACGAAACCACAATTGATGATTGGCTGGAAAATCATCATGAATCTCGCGCTCAAATTGAGAAGGCGCTCCATGGTTTTCATAGCACAGAAAGAGCTGCTGAATTTTCGACTCTTTTAAACCATCTGAATCATTACCAGATTTCTCTCGAAGTTTTGCTGAGCAGCAAGAGCATTTCGATGGATAAGGACGGATTTCTGAAGCTCGCAACCAAAGCTTTGGATAAAGGGAGATTGATAAAACGCTGGGACTACTCTGCGCATACAAACATTGGCAATTTAATCATCGAAAGCCTCCGTTTAAACCCTGCCAGCATCAAACTTCTTGCACATGCTAAGGACTGGCTCGCTATCAAACCCGAAAAACACGAAATGGCAGTATTCGAAGAACTAACAAAACTAGTGAAACAACATTGAAAAGGATTCTGCTTGGTCTTACTTTTTTTGTAGTCGCGCAGGCTCCGTGTTTGGCGGAACCAAATACTTTCGAGCTGATGAACCAGCGTCGGTTTGACGAAGCACTTATCGCATTAAACAATCGCATCAAGCAATACCCACAGGCCAGTGGACTCTATAAACAGCGCGGCGAATGCAACTACCAACTAATGCGGTATAAAGATGCGGTAGCTGATTTGACCCGCGGAATTAAACTGAACAAGAATCCCCGCTGGGATTATTACAGTTGGCGCTACGCCAGCTTCATAAAGCTCGGACAATTCAGAGAGGCCCTTGCGGATTGCGAGAAAGTTCTCGAACTTTCACCGGGCAATACACGAGCTCGAACCGATTTGATCGCAATTGCCAAAAGACTTCCACAAAACAAACACGCTCAACAGATAGCGACTGATTTTCCAAAAGTACATCCTGAGTTAGCCGTTCAATCTTTGGTCGATCAGCGGAAATTCAAGGAAGCAGAAGCGCTTGTTTCGCCTATTCTCAAAAAGCCTCTATCGCAGGAGCAGAGAATTTTTTATTTGGCGCACAGAGCGCACTCGCATGTAGGATTGTCCAATTTCCCAGAAGCCATCGCTGATTACAATGAATTGATACGTATACATCCAAACCCACCGATCACATTGTATTTAAGTCGCTCTGAAATAAAGGCAGCAGCAGGGCAATATCGCCAAGCCGCAGCAGACATCTCTGAATTAATCAATAAAAAATTGCAATTCAAAAACTTGCGAGTTACAACTGACGATTTGTATTTTAAGAGAGCAAGTTATTACCTGAAAGCGTCTGAATTTCGAAAAGCAATCTCAGACTATGATGTGATTCTCAAAATGGACGCAACCCAGGAAGAAGCGTATAAGCTGCGAGGTGACTGTCACGCAGCGCTCAAAGAATACGCGCTGGCAGCTGCAGACTATACGAAAGCAATAGAAAATGACGCAGAATCACCGGACAGCAGTTATTTTGCTCGTTCGCTTGTCTATGAAAAGATGGGCAAAATGAAAGAAGCAGCGGCGGACAGAAAGAAAGCACTTGAGCTGGGATATGTTCCAAAAACGATCAACAAAGTGAAGTAGCTCAGCGCTAAAGATCAGGCTGCTCGTAACTGTTCAGTGTATGGAAAGTTTGGAACAAAAGATTGACCGGCAGCTTAGGCAGAATAAAGTCGCGTAGCCCACATATAATCGGCGATGAAGTCATAGATGAGCTTTGTGCCTTACGGGATTGTTTTACAAATTCAGCAGTGCGAGCTTTTCGCATAGATTCATACTTACGCAAGCCCGCCTCCACATTTGGTGCCTCCTTCATGGCTGCACCAAGAGCGATACTATCCTCCAAAGCCTGGCAGCCACCCTGTCCCATAAATGGCACCATCGGGTGAGCTGCATCGCCGAGCAAGGTCATCGCGCCTTTTCCCCAGGTCGAAATCGGGTCGCGATCTTTCAGATCATGAGTTAGTATTTCATCATCGGGTGTAGCCTCAACGAGTTGAGGCATTGGCGCAGCCCACTTTCCGAAGAGGTCGAGCACATCCATTTTGGTAGTTCTGCCGCGAGCACCACGTTTGTCTGCAACGGCACCAAACCAGTAATATTTATTGTTTCCAACTGCCATGCCACCGAATTGAAGACCTTTTCCGAAAGCGATGAAGCCACTTTCTTGCGGCAAATCTACAAATTCTCCATGGGCGATTCCACGCCAGGCAAAGCAGTTTGAAAACCGTGGCTCCCCGTCATTTACCAATTGTTGGCGAACTGCAGAGTGCAAGCCATCCGCACCAATTAGAAAATCAGCCGCTGCGGTCGAACCATCGGCAAACTTCGCCTGAATCCGTCCGTTTTGCTCAAAGCCGACCAATGACTTGCCTAAATGAATTCTGTCGCGTCCAAAGTGATCAGCAAGCGCATCTTGCAAATCTGCTCTGTGAATTCCGATTGACTCGCCTGCCAGCCCCACAGTTTCGAAGTTCAACTCGACCAGAACTTTTCCGTCCCAGGTCAGATATTTTCCGTGATGTCCAAAACTTCCTGCGCGCGCGACAGCATCATAGACATCAAGTTTGCGCAAAGCTGTTATCGCATTGGGATAGAGCATGATTCCGGCGCCGACTTCTTTCAGCTCCGATGTCCGCTCATATACTTCAACTTTGACGCCGACCTTCGACAAGGCAATCGCTGCCGACAGACCGCCGATGCCGGAGCCAATGACAATTGCTGTGCGTGCCATAACCGAAATCCCGTACCCACCCAAGCATTAATTCATACCATGTGATAGGTTTCAAACAGGGTTTCTTACCACCTTATTAGTGGTAGCTATCTATTTAGAGAACTAAACCGAGGATTTCATGAGAGCGACCAATCGTGCGCGAAATTGCCTGTTTTTAGCACTGGCACTGGCAGTTTCCATCAGCCCGAATGTCCTAGGGGCCCCCCAAAAAGCTTCAAAGAGCCAATCACCGCCGAAATCTGCCGATTCAAAGGCGAAGCCAAATCCAAAGCACTCGACAGGAAAGCACACCGGCAAAGCTTTGGCAGACAACCACATCGTGTTGAAAGCTATGAAAAAGGAACTCGATCGTTCCTTCAGCAAGCTAAAAAACGCTGGTTCTGCGCCTCTTTACTATCTGGCGTATCGAATCTATGACACTGAGACGGTCGATATCAAGGGCACCTTCGGTGGTTTGCTTTCTGCCAACAGACCTAGAAAAAGTCGCATTATCGACATAGATTTGCGAGTCGGCTCCCCGGAAAGAGATAGCAGTCATCCGGTCCGCGGTGGCGGCTTCGACATTCCCAGTTCAATTTTCGGCGGCGGCGGCGGACTTAAATTCACCCCCATGGAAGATAACGAAGATGCCTTGCGGGTTGCGCTGTGGGCGCAGACCGATCAGGAATTCAAATCAGCACAGAAAAAATACATGATGGTGCTCGCCAACAAGGATGTGAAAGTCGAGGAAGAAGATGCTTCTGCAGATTTTTCGCTTGAGGCGCCGCAGAAAGAATTCAAAGTGAGCGAATCACTTGGAGTCGATAAAGCGATGTGGGAAAACCGCATCAGAAAATTGTCCAAAATTTATCGCAATTATCCGGGCATCGAAGATTCGGATGTTGCGTTTACAGCAACAAAAACAACTCGATACTTAGTGACGAGCGAAGGAACTGAAATTCAGGACGAACGCATTCAATACCGCGTTTTCACAACGGCGAAAACAGTGGCTGCAGATGGTATGCGACTTGCATTATACGATGGCATCGAAGCCCCAACACTCACCGATGTTCCTGATGAACCGGCATTGGAAAAACTGGTCACCGATGTTGCGAAGGATCTTGTCGCGCTGCGTACGGCACCTGTTGCCGAACCATATGTAGGACCGGCAATTTTAAGAGCAAAAGCATCGGGCGTCTTCTTCCATGAAACATTCGGGCATCGAATCGAAGGACATAGGCAAAAGAGTGAAGACGAAGGCAGAACCTTTGCCAAGAAAGTCGGTCAACAGATCATGCCGGAATTCGTGACGGTGAGCGACGATCCGACGCGTGTACGATTTGGTGCCAAGGCGCTCAACGGTCACTATAAGTTTGATGATGAAGGCGTGCCGGGAGCGAAAGTGACGCTCGTTGATAAAGGTGTTTTAAAAACATTCTTGATGGGCCGATCGCCTATCAAAGATTTCGCAACGTCAAATGGACATGGACGCTGTTCGCCTGGGCGCGACCCTGTCGCCAGACAAGCGAATCTCATCATCGACAGCACCAAACGCGTTCCGTATCCGAAGCTGCGCGAAATGCTTATTGAGGAAGTAAAAAAACAAGGCAAACCGTATGGTTTGATTTTTGACGAAATCGCCGGTGGTTTCACAATGACACAGTCGGTCATGCCGCAGGTGTACAAACTCCTGCCGTTACGCGTCTGGAAAGTCTATGCGGACGGAAGACCGGATGAACTAATGCGTGGTGCAGATCTTGTAGGAACGCCGCTCGCCTCGCTGGAGCGTATCCTGTGCGGAGCTGACGATGACGACACGTTCAACGGAACATGTGGTGCCGAATCAGGTTGGGTTCCAGTATCGGCGACATCACCAAGTTTGCTCGTAGGTACCATCGAAGTCGAGCGCCAGCACAAAGCGCAAGACAAACCACCGCTTCTCCCATCACCGATTTCTGAACCTGATAAAACAAGTTCGGAAACTGAAAAGGGCAAAGGTGAAAGCAAATGAGAAGAATAAAACTACTAGCAGCACCACTTGCTCTGCTCCTCACATGCAACACGGGCGCATTTGCGCAAGACGATGTGATTTTCAAGGCGCTCAAAGACGAGATGGATCGTTCGATGAGCTCGCTAAAAATCAAAGGGCACGAGGCACCATATTTTATTGCTTACTCCGTGAAGGAAAAAGACGTGGTGCGAATTGCTGCATCCTTCGGTGCAGTTTCATCGAAAAATATCGATAGAGATCGCGATCTAAATGTAGAACTGCGCGTTGGCGATTATGATCTGGACAACACCAGGTTTAGCGACGGCGGTTTCCTAGGCGCCCTGCTCGGCGGCCGAATGTCGCGCGGCGAGGACATCACAATTGATGATGATTACAAGGTCTTACGTCAGGCAGTTTGGAGTGAAACTGATGATGCATACAAAGGTGCAATAGAAAAACTGGAAGCAAAGAAAGCATTCCTGCAGCAGAACACGGTAAAGGATCGTCCGGCCGATTTCACGAAGGAACCAGCAGTGGTATCAATTGATACACCGGTGAAAGTTCAGTGCGATGCCGAAAAATGGAGCACGGTCACACGTCAACTCTCCGGAGTTTTCAAAGACTATCCCAAAGTGGACCAATCACTCGTAATGTTCGGTCTCGACACGCTCAATCGCTGGTTCATCAACAGCGAAGGCACCAAAACATTCTCAGGCAGACCTGAGTATGTGATCATCTCGACTGCATCTGCTAAAGCTGATGACGGTACTACAATTTGCGATGCAGAAGTTTTTGTTGGACGGACGGAAGAAGAACTTCCTACCCAAGCAGAGATGGAAAAGAAGCTTCGCGAGATGGCCACTCGTCTCACCGAGGCAATTGCCACTCCACTAATTGAAGACTACAACGGACCCATCCTTTTCGAAGGTGAAGCTTCGGGTGAATTCTTCTCGCAAACTATTGGTCAAAACTTTGGCAATCCGGTAGAACCGCTTGGTGGCGGATTCAGTGCCATGATGGGAAGTTCTAATCCGTTAAAAGAAAAGGTCGGACAGCGCGTTTTGCCGTCGTTTCTTTCAGTGATAGATGACCCGGCGGCAACAGACTATAAGGGTACGAAACTGTTCGGCGGGATGAAGATTGATCACGAGGGAGTAAAACCTCAAAAGCTCACTCTCATTGATAAAGGGATTCTCAAAACATTTTGCTCCACCCGAACCCCCAGCCGCTACGTGAAACAGAGCAATGGACATGCACGTTATGGCAATGCCTCTACAACAAATCTCTTTGTGACATCCGAGACGACAACCAGCAAAGACGAGATGTACAAAAAGTTGCGCGAGTTAGGAAAGCAGGAAGGGCTGAAGTACGTAATTGTCGTAAAACGAGTTCAAAATCTCTTCACTGCCGCACTAGATCCGAAGTCCATCTTTATGGGCATGATGGGCTCAATGCGCAAACGCTCAGGCTTCACGCTATTGCCGGCATCGCTGGTCTATAAAGTCGATGTTGAAACAGGCAACGAAACCATCGCGCGCTTAACTCCATTTGATGGAGTGGGATTAAACACCATGCGCGATATCGTTGCGGTTGGTGATGATCCAGCTGCCTATCCTGTGATATTGCCGACTGTGTCACAGGGAGACGCATTGAGCATCGTCACTCCATCTGTTCTTGTCAAAGAACTTGATACGCAAAAGAGCGACAAAAACATGGAGAAGGGTCCGATTATTCCTAACCCTTACTTTGAAGCAAAGGGTATGGCGCCGTCATCGCCGGCAAGCGATTCTGCCAAAGAGAAAACTGATTCGCACGAAAAAAAACACTCGCCTGCGAAATAAGTTGATCAACTAAGACCAGCATTTTCAGCTGCTAGCTGCGCAATTGCGCAGGGGTCCATATCGCCTTTGCCTTGACCGATAGAACTTAGAAAGGCATTCTCGACTGCAAATAGAATTGGCATTGGCACTTTCGATTCGATAGCTGCTGCAACTGCAAGCCGTGTGTCTTTCTCCTGAAGACTGACGGTGAAAGCACTACCTCCAAATCGTTCGTTCGCGATAATCGCTCCATATTTTTCATAGATTGGCGACTTGAAAAAATCTTTTGCCATGATTTCTAAAAACTTGTGATGGTCTGCACCATTTTTGCGAACCAAGGCAAATGCCTCACCAAGAGTTTCAATCATTGAGCTGAGCATAAAGTTGGCTGCCAGCTTGACGACTGCAGCTTGAGTTGGGCAATCGCCAACATTGTGAGTTACGCGACCAATGGCATCGAAAACCGGCTGACACTTTTCAATCAGTGCTTTATCACCCGATGCCATCACAACCAGCTCGCCGCGTTTTGCAACATCAGGACGCCCCATCACCGGCGCACTAATGAAAGACTTATGCTGATCCTCCGAAGCGCTTTGCATGCGCTTCACCAAGCCAACACCAATCGTGCTCATCGACACATGAATGCAGTTGGGTGATTGGTGCGCAAGAAAACCTTCCTGCTCGCCGTTGCCAAACACCACGCTCTCGACAGCAAAATCGTCTGACAACATGGTAATCACCACATCGCCTTGCGCGGCGCCGGATGGATCGTGGGAAAACGTCGCGCCCTCTTCCATTAATGGATGAGCCTTCTCCTCGGTCCTGTTGTAAACGGTCAATTCGTGCCCAGCAGCCAAAATATGCGATGCCATCGCAAATCCCATGCTACCGAGGCCGACAACGCCAACTTCCATCGCGCCTCCAAAACAAAAATGTCACCCAGATTGCTCTGCGGTGACATTCTT
>PNKB01000029.1 GCA_013997645.1 Cyanobacteria bacterium PR.3.49 | reverse complement strand
GCAGCAGACGATGCCTGTTTTTTCTCCCAGTTGCGCAACATGGTGACGCCATTTTCGAATTCCGCTGCACTAGAATAAAAGTTATGCGCGCCGTTGTCTTGGTAGGGATTGCGAACATAATAGAGATATGTCGTAGTCTCCGGATTAAGTGCCGCTTTCAGCGAAGACAGTCCAGGCGAGCCGACCGGACCCGGCGGCAGTCCTTTGAAAATTCGAGTGTTATACGGTGAGCGGCGATCGATGTCGGACTGATAGACTTTGCCGTCATTACGCCATTTTCCTTCGATCTTGGCGGCATAAACAATGGTCGAGTCGACACCTAACGGCATGCCTTTGGCAAGGCGATTATAAATAACGGATGCCACCTTCGGTCTTTCCGAATCGAGCTTGGCTTCGGTTTCGATAATCGAGGCGACGGTTACCACCTCATGAATGGAAACTTTTCTTTCATATGACTGCTTGGCCAGGTGTTCTTTCCAGACCTTGCGAAAGTGGGTAACCATGCCCTTAACGACTTCCTTGGGGGTCATTTGCTCGACAATGAAATAAGTGTCGGGATACAAATAACCTTCAAGGTTTCGCGCCAGAGGATCGATATCGGAGATCAGCGACACGTCACTTAAAAGCGGCAGCGCTTCGGTATCCGTTCTCAATTTAAGTGCAGGAACACCGCGCATCGCCTTAGCAATGTCAAAGCGATTCCAACCTTCCAGAATAGTTACTTTGTCTGAATGCGCACCGCCGCGCAAAACATCGATGGCACCCAAGGGTGACACGGGCGAGGCAAATTTGTAATTGCCGGCTTGCACGATTGGGGTTGAGCCTGTCACTTTCAAATAAACTCTGAGCGGCAATATATCCGTTATGACATCTGCGCCGGACAGCAAAGCCAGCGTGTCTTCAAATGTAGCGCCGCGCGGAATGGCAATTGTGACGACCGGTTGGCGCAGCTGATGCGGCTCTGTCAACGCTTGATACTTCCCGTACAGGAAAAAACCCGCCGAGACAACACTGACAAGCAAAATAGCTAGCGCCACGCGCAAGAAAGTCATAGAGAAATAGTATATGGGAAATCGTAGCCGGGGAAAAACCCCGGGCTCTCATCCGATACTAGACTTTAGAGCGCAGTTGCTCGGTGTCCACGATGGCAGTATTGCAAAAGCGGCAACGCGGCTCGAATCCGCCCGGAGTGCGGATGACGGTGTGCCCGTAAATAGCACAATTCTGGGGCAGTCGCTTATTCTTGGGACTGAATGAGAAGAAGGCAACCAGCTCTTTCCACCATCTCACAGCTACTTGTTTGAATCCGAATTGGACGCCGACCTTTTGCAACTCTTGAGTTCGCAAAGAGCGCACCTGCTCGCGCGTGATTCTCTTGACCTTTTCGCCTGTAGGGTTTTCCAGTGAGCCCAGTTGAATGGATGCCGGGTATTTGCCGTTCCTGTCGCGTTCGACCACTTTGTCTACTCCTGTGAGGCTTTAGAGATTCACCGACCTGCGGTCACAACCATCCAGCCTATTGAAATCCACACAATTGAAAGCGGATATGAGTTTAAAATCAATGGTAATTCTGTTAACCCGGCCAGCCGGACAGAATTATTCCGCGTGCAAATCCCTGAAAGGCAAGCAAAATGGACCGTAAAGAGGTTTTAGCCGGGTCAAGGCGAATTGTCATAAAGCTTGGCACGGCCGTGCTCATGAAAGAACAGGGCGGCATAGCGCTGAGCCGATTTTATTCTTTCATTGAAGGCATCGCCCATCTGATGAAAGAGGGCAAAGAGGTATTGCTCGTCACCTCGGGCGCTGTAGGTTTGGGCGTTCAAAAGCTTGCGCTCGACAAGAAGCCCAAGCTATTGCCGATGAAGCAGGCATGTGCGGCGGTGGGACAAGGCAGGCTGATGGCGCTCTATTCGGATGCCTTTCAAGCGCTCGATATCATCACGGCTCAGATACTTTTGACGGAAGAAGACTTTTCCAATCGTACCCGCTATCTCAATCTGCGCAGCACTATCGGCGAGCTCATGCGGCTTAGGGTTTTGCCGATTATCAATGAAAACGACACCGTCTCTACTGCGGAAATCGAATCCGGAAAGGATAACGAGTTTTTAAAAGTCAATTTCGGCGACAACGACAAGCTTTCCGCTCTGGTGGCCAGCAAAGTCGAGGCAGACCTTTTGGTCATTCTTACTGATGTAGACGGGCTTTACACCGACGACCCCAGAAAAGGTGAGAGCGCAAAGCTGATTCCCCTGGTGCCTGCCATAACTGCCGATATCGAAAAACTGGCGTCCGATCCGGCTGCGCCGGGAAAAATGGGCAGGGGCGGCATGAAAACCAAACTGGAAGCAGCAAAAACTGCCACCCAGTCGGGCTGCGCTGTAATAATCGCCGGTGGCAAAGTGCCTGATGTCATTCCGAAACTGTTCTCAAATGAAGAAATCGGAACGCTTTTTCTTGCTCAACCAGGGCTGACCGGCAAAAAACGCTGGATCGCCTTTGCAACCACCGTCAAAGCCGCGCTCATCGTCAACGACGGCGCCAAAACAGCTTTGAAAAACGGCAAGGCCAGCCTGCTTCCTGCAGGCGTTGTGGAAGTGCGAGGACAATTCGAAAGAGGCGACGTGGTGGGGATAGTCGATGGCGGCGGGCTGGAATTCGCGCGCGGCATCGCCAATTATTCCAGCGATGAAACACGCCAGATATCCGGTCAGCATTCGGATGCCATCGATGCCAAAATCGAAGTGCGCAATTATGACGCCATCGTCACACGTGATAATATCGCTCTTTTGGAAACAGCATAAAATGAGCGGATCGTTATTAACGCAGGTGCAGGAAAGGGCAAGGCAAGCGCGACTTGCTGCTGCGCAAATGGCCCGCCAGAAGAAAGAAAAACGCACGGCCGCGCTTTTGTCCATGGCCGACGAGCTGGCCAAAAACGAGTCGGTCATTCTCGAGGCGAATAAGAAAGATATCTCGAGAGCCGAAGCGCTGGTGAATGAAGGCAAGATGCAGAGATCTTTTTTGAATCGCTTGCATCTCGATTCAGCAAAACTAAAATCGGTAATCGACGGTATTCGCCAGATTGCTCAGATGAATGACGAACTGGGCAAGACGACCTTAAACAGAGAATTGGACGACGGATTGCAACTCTATCGCGTCATCTGTCCGATTGGCGTTATTCTTGTAATTTTCGAATCGAGACCGGACGCTCTGCCGCAAATTATGTCGCTTCTGGTCAAGAGCGGAAACGCAGGCCTAATCAAGGGCGGCAAGGAAGCTGAATTGTCCAATCGGGCAATTTTCGATTGCCTTGAGAAAGCTCTCAGCGCCCACGGATTTCCAAAGGGATCGTTCACACTCCTGACCGGACGAGAAGAAGTGGCCGACCTGCTCAAACTGGACAGCTACGTAGACCTGGTGATTCCGCGCGGCTCCAACGAATTGGTCAGGCAAATTCAGGAAAATACGCGCATTCCAGTGCTCGGCCACGCAGAAGGAATTTGTCATCTGTATGTCGACGAAAAAGCAAATCTGGAGATGGCAGTAAAACTTTCAGTGGATAGCAAGGCGCAATATCCGGCAGCCTGCAATGCTATTGAAACCTTGCTTGTCCACCGGATGATTGCCGATGTTTTCCTGCCTGAAGTAGTTGCCGCATTGAGGGAGAAACATGTCGAAGTGCGTCTTGAGAAATCGGCAATCGACAGTTTCAACTTGAAAGATGTCTGCACCGCCGACGATACCGACTGGGCAACTGAATATTCGAATCTGACTCTCTCTTTGAAAGTTGTCGACTCACTCGATGAAGCAATCGACCACATCAACACTTATGGCTCGGGCCACACTGATTGCATTGTCACAGAAGATGAAAAAACGTTCGACCGCTTTTTTGCAGAAGTAAATTCAGCCGGTGTTTATTGCAATGCTTCAACACGTTTTGCCGATGGATTTCGTTATGGATTCGGTGCCGAAGTGGGCATCAGCACAGGAAAGCTTCACCCGCGCGGACCAGTGGGAGTAGAGGGCATTGTCACCTATAAGTACAAACTGATAGGCCGGGGACAAACAGTCGCGGAATATTCCGGAGACAACGCCCGTTGCTTTAAGCACCAAGATTGCCAATAGAAGAGGACAACAAAAATGCTGAAAAATAAGAAGCTCGCCGTCATCGGCGTCGGCAAGCTTGGAGAAGCACTGATTTCCGGTCTGCTTAAGAAGGGCGCGGTCAGCGCTGCTGATATTTGCGGCACGGTTTGCCACGAAAGTTCGATTGCACGAGTGAAAGAAAGATTGAGTATCGAAGTAATGCTCGATAATCAAAAGGCGGTTAAAGGCAAAGATGTCGTGCTCCTGGCTGTAAAACCTCAAAATATGGACAGTGTGCTGAAGGAGCTGTCGACGGTTGTGACAAAGGATCAGCTGATTATTTCAGTGGCCGCTTCCGTTACCACAGGTTTTGTTGAAGAAAGGCTGCCTAAAGGTATTCCTGTAGTCCGCGCCATGCCTAACACTCCTTCAGTCATGAACGCCGGAATGGCCGGATTGTGCACCGGATCTGGTGCCGGCGACGAGCACAAACAAATGGCCGAAGCAATATTCAAATGCGTTGGTGAAACCGTCTTTGTCGACGAGTCTTTGATGGACGGCGTCACTGCTTTGTCTGCTAGCGGACCGGCTTATTTGTACGTCGTCATCGAATCACTGGCTGAAGCGGGTGTAAAACTGGGAATTCCCAGGGAAGTTTCAACCCTTTTAGCCGCTCAGACGATGCTGGGCTCGGCCAAGATGATTCTTGACTCTAAAGCCCATCCTGCCCTTCTCAAAGACATGGTGACAACCCCGGCCGGCTGCACGATCGATGGATTGATGGAGCTGGAAGAGGGCAAGTTGCGAGTCACTCTCATTAAGGCTGTGGTCAAAGCAGCCGAGAGAGCCCGCGAGTTGGTCAATACGCAAAACTCGAAAAACAAATCCTAGTTTTGAGTTCTCCGGTTCAATTTAATCTGGCGACACTTTTTTCCATCGCCCGAATGGAGGAGTTTGCTCTTATTTCAGGCGGGGTAAGTAATTGCAGAAATATCTATAGTTATTTGTGACGGTGCTGCTGGGCAAACCTGGAAATAAGCTAGCGTGGCGAAGACTGCAACGAGCCGGAAAGCTGAAACCGCTATTGCAAGCGGTTATGCCAAACAAATTCTTACGTCTTACGCCCTGCGCATGTTCTGCCTGGTCGCCTTCGTCTTTGCTGTGGCGCTAGCCTTCGATTGCTATTATCAGGATCAGGTCCTGCCCAAAAATGCTCTTAGCTTTGTGCGAGACATTTCCGGACGAAAGAATCCGAAAGCAGACTGGGAGCGATTCGACTTCATTGATGAAGCCAGAAAGAAAGGCTGTGTCTGGATGTTCTTTGCCAGCCCGTCCGGGAAAATCGACAAAGATGCTCCCATGCCTCCGCCGCCTATCAAAAAGTTTTCCGCCTCGCCGCATATCTACACTTATAAGGGCGAGCGCTTTTTTGACGCCACCAGCTCCACACAGTATGGGACCTATCACGTCGGTTTTAGAAATGACTATTTGGACCAGCGGCTGATTAAACCAGGTTCGTCATCTTTGCCGATTTTTCTAGCGATCTCCAGTGCCTTCGTGGCAGCCTGGATCGGCAGCTACATCTGGCTGGCATTTCCTATCGGTCGCATGGCGCAACGCTTGCGCAGTGCTATGCAAGTGAAGCAAACCGGTGATTTCGAGCATGCACTTTCCGGATTCGACTATGAGATCGGCGACTTGAAAGAGCTTTGCACTGCAATCAAACAATTGCTTGTCGAGAATCGCCGCCTCTCGAAAGAGATAGTCATCGATATGAAGATACAGGATGCGACCAGCGATCGCATTCCTGCTCTGATGAAGAAAAAAGAAGTGCGGCACACGTCACCACGGTCCGATATCACCGGTGGTGGCAAAGAAGTCAATCCGGTCGCCAAATACATCGACCCTCTAACGGGCTTGCTCTCAGTTTCATTCGTCGGCGAGCATTTAATGCCGACGTTCGATGCGTCGAAGAACGGGTCTGCCAACGAAGACCCGTATTCAGTCGTTTTGGTCAGCATCAAGGTCAGCGACAGTGAAGATCATGTGCTGCGCGACCGCAAGATAAAAGCGCTGGCGGATGCAATCAATGCGTCGGTGCGCACAGACGAAATTCTTATCAATAAGCTTTCTCGCTACACCGATTACACGGTCAGGTATACATCCAATACAATGGCCATAGTGCTCGGCTGGGCTGATCCGGGTAATGCCAAACAAGTGGCTACCCGCATCGTTGCTTCCTTCCCGCAATACATGGCAGCGCAGGGTTTGGATGCCAAAATGAAGCCTTGCGTCGGGATCTCTTCCTATCCGCAAGAAGGTGAAAACCTTTCATCATTGCTTGCCAGCGCCTACTCGGCTCTAATGTTTGCCGAAAGAGAATTTGGAATGGGCGCTATCAAGGTGGCCTCGGAAGTTCCCTCCGACTATAAAAAAACAGATTCCAAAGCAGCCATCAAAGGCGAGCTGGGAGTGCTGGGTGGATTCGGTTTGCTGCAATCGCTGGCGGTCAGCAACAAGACAGGCGAACTTACTGTAAGCCAGGAAGGTCAGGTTTCTCTAAGAATGCTCTTCCAGGACGGCAAACCGCTGGAGGTATCTTTCGGAGAATTGACCGGTCGCGAAGCTCTAGTAGACTTCCTGATTTCCTATAAAGAAGGCAAATTCAGTTTCGTTGAGCGGGGTTTTTCTCGAGGCACGCAAGTAATCATCAAAGAGAAACGGCCGCTTTCTTTAGAGCGCTGCCTTATGGACGCGGCTGTTGCCGAAGATCATATGGTGGTGGCAAAACGGATGCTCCGGCTCAATGACTGCATCATCTCAGTCAATCCGGAAGAACAAATGGAAAAGCTTTTTTCGCGACGCACAGACCTTACCGAAGAAGAGAAGAACGGCATGAGAGCTCTGGTTTCCACACTGGAAAACGCTGCTACTTTGCAGCAGTTATTCGATGCCGTCAAGATGCCCGACTACATAAAATGGCGTGCGGCTCATCTACTTTCTGATGCAGAAGTGATACAACTTATGGCCGACGAAATGGTTTAGAAGCAGAAAGAACATGACAGTAAAATTACCGGCGCATAAATTTTTAGACGAACAGGCAATCGAATACGAAACAGCAACTTTTCCTGAAACAACAGAGAAGGGCGCGGCCAATGTAGCGCGAGCACTTGGCTTTCGCGAACGCCAGATGATCAAAACTCTGATTTTCGAAACTGCTCAAGGCGATTGTTCATTGGTCATGGTCGGTGGTGATCAAAATGCCATTTCCGGTTTGCTGAAAAAAGCGCTTGGCTCTCGCGATATTTCGCTTGCCAAACCGGAGAAGGTAATCGCATTGACTGGTTATGTAATCGGCTCGATTCCGCCATTTCACTGGCAGAAAGACGGCGTCAAGACATTTCTCGACCAGGCCTTGATGGACGAACCGATGCTGGGAGTCGGCACGGGAAAATGGGGCAACGAAATTCTCATCACCCCTCAGAATCTGGTTAAAGCCAGCCAGGCCATCGTCGTCAATTTGACGGTTCGGGATGCTTGATTATTTGGTGGTGCGCTTGGCAGCATTTTTCGCTGCAGCTTGCTCGCCTTTCTTAACCTGAATCAATCCACGCTCAATGCGTTTTGCTTCTTCGCGCTTGCCCGCTTTTTTCAATACGCGCACAAGATTGTTGTTTACTCTTATAGTCTCAGGATTGTAAGAGCCCACTGCTTGCTCATCGATAGCAATGGCGCGGCGCAAAAGGTCTTCAGACTCTTTCAGCTTGCCTGTGTGTTCTTTCAAAATGGCCAGGCAGGACAATACCTCTGCAACACGGAAACTCTCGTCACCAAGAGCAGCCTCTCGTATTTCGAGAGCTTTGTTGAAATCTTCTTCCGACTGCCGGAAATTGTCGTCGAGAAATTCCAGGGTAGCCAGACCGACCAGACTGTCGGCCATGGACGGATGCCTGTCACCATAAAGCTTTTCGATAATGCCGCGCGCACGTTCATAACACTGCTTCGCTTCACCATTTTCGCCTGCCATCTGATGCTGCACGCCCAGACTGTTATACGTTGTCGCCACATCTATATGGTCGGCACCAAGTGCGCGCTTGCGAATGTACAGTGCCTTCTTCAAAGCAGCCATCGACTCTTTCAGCTTGCCTTCCTTATGGTAAATCGAGGCCATTGTTTGCAGGCTGGAAGCAATGTCCTCGTCATCAGGTTTGAGTTTTTTCTGACGGATTGTAAGAGCGCGTTCGACCAATGGTTTGGCGTCGGCAATTTTTCCTTTGGTCAAATAGATCATGCCCAGATCGTTCAAGCTGTCAGCCACAACGAGAGCGTCAGGGCCTGCTGTTTTCTCTCTGATCGCCAGTGCGCGTCTTACGGAATTTTCCGCTTCATTATAAAGATCGAGATTGAAATACAAATTGCCCAGATTATTCAAAGTTTCGGCAATGCGCGGATCATCAGGCTCGAAGCCGCCCGACCGGGCAAGCGCTTGACCAAATAAAGACTCAGCTTCATCATAGTCGCCGCGATGAAATGCTTCTTCCCCTTGCCTGTTCAATTCTTGCCAGGAGACGACAACAGGAACTTTTTTCTCGTGCGGAAGCAGCAGTTCTTTGAGCGGCTCGATAGCAATACCCAGAGCGACACCGAGAAAAAGAGAGATGGAGAGCCCGAGCACGCGCATCGCTCTTTTCTTCGCAAGAGCAGGATCTTTTTTAAATCCTGATTTTTTTTCCTTGCTCATGCGCAATTGATTGGCGCCGTGCTTGTAGACCTCGATGTCGGCCAGAAATGCTTCCATTGATGGATATCTTTGGTCGGGATCTTTCTCTATGGCGCGCATGACCACACGCTCCACCCCTTCGGAAATCTCAGCGGAGCCGGCCGCTTCCCGCACCGCCTGTGGTACCTTGGTGAGCTGGCGGTGCATAATTTCATGGGCTGTCCTGCCTTCGCTGGGAGGTTTGCCGACGAGCGTTTCATACATCACGCATCCGATCGTAAACACGTCGCTTTTCGCATCGAGCTTCACTGAAAGACAAGACTCAGGACTCAAATAATGAGGATCTCCACTGACCACAGCTTTGTTAGCCAGATTCTTCACTTCCTCGCCATCTTCAATCAATCTCTCGGAGATGCCGAATTCAACTACCTTTACAAAGTCCTGGCGATCGGGTGTATCGAAAACAAAAATTTGCGACGGCTTCAATGAACGAATGAGCAGGTCCTGCTTATGCGCATATGACACGGCTTCGCAAATTTGCGAAAAAATGTCGAGAGTTCGTGCAGGCGGCAACTTGCCATGCGCTTTCAATAATTCAGAAAGAGTTTTTCCTTCTAAATAATCGGTGGTCAAATACGGCCGTCCGTTTGAGACACCAAAATCGAGCACTGTAATTATGTTTGGATGATTGAGGCTGCTGGCCACTTTCGCTTCTACCTGAAAACGTTTCAAACTCTGAATATCGGTAGCGGTCAAGAGTCTTATCGTTACAGGACGGTCCATGAGCAAATGTCTCGCTTTGTAGAGCGAGCTTGACGGCTGTTTGCTCAAACACTGCAAAATTTCATAGCGTCCGACTACAGTAGTGCCGACCAGGGTGTCGTCCATCTCGTCTTTCATCGACTTGTTGGAGGGGGTCGGTTGCGAGTCGGCATTGCCTCTCAGGGCAGGCGCGCGGTCCGTGGATGGGCGAACGTCAATCTCTACCTCTTCGCTTTCGGGCGAATCAGATACTTCCACATCGATGGGTTCGTTTTTGTCAGCAGCCAAGATTAATTGCTCACAGTGAATTCAATTCGCCGTCAATTAACTCTTGCCCTCCCTAACAACAACCTCACATGAAGGGATGCGCAACTTGAGCGAATTAATTTCGGATTCGCCGGCATCTAGATGAGAGAGCGACAGTTTTTTCAAATTGGTCAAAGCGGAAAGCTTTTCGGCAGCAGCTTTGGAAGTTTTTGTATCATCCAACCAGAGTTTTTTCAATTGAGTCAATTTGATGATTTCATCAAGATCATCATCGCCCACTTCAGTGCCGGAAAGATCGAGTTCTTCAAGGGCCGGCAAAAAGCGCAAGTAACTGAGCGTTTCCACATTCAATTCAGTCTCGCTCAGATCAAGTGAAACAATGGCGGAGCGAGCTTCTTTATTGCCCATGCTGGAGAGGAAATCGAGCGATGCCTCCCCTTCTTTGGCAAGTTCCAACTGCAATCTTTTGTCGGCAGGCAAAAGCACTCGCCCTCTGGCGTCACTGATAAGCGACCAGTACTCAGGATCGTCTTCGCTTTCGCTCAGCAATTCACCGACCTTGCGCTCCGGAAACTTAAGTTTTAGACCACCTGCCGAATCTTTGGAGCTGCGGGCTTCAGATGTAAGCGAATCAAGTATTTTGGCGCCCGACGACTTACCGACTATAGGCAAGGAAGGGATTGGCTCGACATTATTCTTGAATTTGCCTGCGGCCAAATCCTTTTCCGGATCCGCCCCGGCCGAGTCTGCGTCTTTGCCCATCCATATTGAGGCACCGGTCACCACCACCATGAGCATCCACATGATGCCCAGCCGGGTTATGTCGATTTCAATGGAATGACCAGCCACAGAGGGCGGCATGGAGATGGGCGCAAATGGCAGCGGCGAGCCGGCCGGCGGCGGGCTGGTATCTTTCCACGGCGGAAAACCACCGATGGCAATGAAGCCAACAACGCCAATTAAGAGCGCCCGTCTTTGCTTTGCATTCAAAACCACTGTATCGATTCCTGTTTGACTGACTGACAAGAGTCTATCTAATAAATAGGCAAGCTGCGAGCGCAGGCAAATCAAGAGGTAACACTAAGACATGTCATATATTAAGCACCGGTCCGCCAAGAAATATTGCCCGGTCGCTTGCCTTATGGCAGCGAAGGGAGTAATTTTCTCACGACCAGTACTTACGCCTGAGAATTAAGTGGCTGGGTAGTTTTGCTTGCAATCAGGAGGACATTTCATGTCGTCATGGGAACGCTATAACATCGCCGGACAGCAAGCCCTGTCGGCAGGAAAACCACTGGATGCCGAAAACCAATTCAAGCTGGCGCTGCAGGAAGCAGAAGGCATGGGACCCAACGAACCCAAGATTGCTCAAAGCATGAGTGCGCTGGCCAATTGCTACAGGCAGCAAGGTAAATATGCCGATGCCGAGCCCATGTATAAGAAGGCGGTTGAAACCATGTCTCGTATCAAAGGGCCGACTTGCCAGGAATTGATTCCGATTTACGACAATTACGCAAAAATGCTGCGCGCAGCCGGTCGCGGACCGGAAGCCGACAAAATGGATGCTAAGGCTCGCGCCATTTTCGCCAAATAAGGAGAAACATTTTGACCGCAGGAAAAGCTACCCGTGCCAGGGATGTCGCCGACCAAGCGGCGGACGGCAAGCTGCAGTATTTGAGCGGCTTCGGCAATCACCACAGCACAGAAGCTGTACCGGGTGCTCTTCCTGTCGGGCAGAATTCTCCGCAAAAGGCACCTCTTGGTCTGTATGCAGAGCAATTGAGCGGCAGCGCATTTACGGCCCCGCGCCATGAGAATTTGCGCAGCTGGTTGTACAGAATTCGCCCGTCTGTTTTGCATTCAAAATTCAAACCACATGAAAAAGGCTTGATCGAGAGCCGCCCTTTCGATTGTGAAAAGGCAATCACGCCCGAGCAATTGAGATGGAATCCGCTGCCTGCGCTCAAGGACGAAAAGAATTTCGTTGAGGGAATTGTCACCATAGCGGGCAACGGAGATTCAGCCAGTGTACGCGGCTCGGCAGTGCATCTTTACTCGGCCAATCAGTCGATGAGCGACAGTTTTTTCTACAATGCCGACGGCGAACTTTTGATAGTGCCGCGCGGGGGCACGCTGAAGATCGGCACCGAATTCGGTACCATGACCGCAGCCCCGGGAGAAATTGCCGTCATTCCTCGCGGTGTAAAATTCAAAGTAGACTTGCCGGATGGCACCGCCGATGGTTACATGCTGGAGAATTACGGTCCGGTCTTAAGGCTGCCCGAGCTGGGTCCTATCGGCGCAAACGGCTTGGCGAATCCGCGCGATTTTCTTGCTCCCTGTGCTGCCTATGAAGACATCGAGCAGCCTCTTTTGTTAATTACAAAGTACCAGGGCAAGCTATTTTCGGCTGCACTGGATCATTCGCCGCTTGATGTAGTGGCGTGGCACGGCAATTATTTCCCATACAAATATGACTTAAGCAGATTCAATGCCGTCAACACGGTCACCTTTGACCATTCCGACCCATCGATTTTCACGGTGCTAACCTCTCCATCCGAAATTGCCGGCACCGCCAATGTCGATTTCGTCATCTTTCCGCCGCGCTGGTTGGTTGCCGAACACACGTTCCGCCCGCCTTATTACCATCGCAATTGCATGAGCGAATATATGGGTTTGATTTACGGTGTGTACGACGCCAAAGAAGAAGGATTTGTCGCCGGCGGCGGCAGCCTGCACAACCAGATGTCGGCCCACGGACCGGATGCTGCAACTTTCGAGAAAGCTTCCAGTGTCGATTTGAAACCACAACGCATGGATAACACACTGGCTTTCATGTTCGAGAGTTCGCTCGTCTACAATCCGACGGAATTCGCCATCACGGGCGGCATTTTGCAAGCCGACTACATCGATTGTTGGAGTGGGCTGCCTCGCCACTTCCAATCCCCTTGACAGTACCCCGTAGCGGACTTCCATTTGCCGTCCGATAACCATTAGTTTCAGTCAATTGCAGCAGAATGGTTACATCGCCCAAAATATCCGCGGTCTTTGTTGAAAACAAAGTACCTGTGGGCGTTTCCTATTTATGAAAGGCAGTCATTCCAGTGCGGGCAAAGCGCTGATCGGCGCATTATTACCCGTAGGGGGGATAGAGCAACCGATCCAATTAATCTCCGCTTGTGAGATCATTTTGAGACTAAGCCTCAATCTAGGGGTACTAATTTAAGTACATCCACTTGGAAATATCCCATGTTTAAGCCCAAACAACAAAAACAGGAAGAGCCTCCCAAAAATATGAGGCTGCCTCAAGAGATGCAGCAGCCGAATATGAAATTGGTGCGCACTATGTTTGACGAGTGCGAACGCAGGCGAAGCACCACCATCGAGCTGCAGTACTCTCATGGCGGCCGCTCTTTCCTGCTCATGGTTCTCTGGGAAAAAGGTGTGGACCTGCCTATTTGGACTCTCTACGACGAGGCAGGCGGCGATAACGCTATGCTTTTCAGTCAGGGCTTTTCGCCATCCGAACTGGATTTCGTGCTCGAGATGATCATCATGTCGACCGGCCAGGGTGCAGGAGTGCAGTCAGGCGCTCCCGGCTTCATACCTGAAGAATTGAGACCGACTGCCGATTCTCTGGCCGCGCAGCAAGAGGAAGTGAAAAAACCGGACGACATTTGGAAGCAGCGAGTTTCAGACAGCCTCTCCAGAAGCACCCAAAGCGGGTTGCCCGCGCAGTCATCCGTTTATCCTGATCCGTTGCCGCGTCCTGAGCAGCAGGCTGCGCCACCACCACCGGTGCCGCCCATGCCGCAGCAGATGCCACCGCATATGGCACCACCACCGCCTCAGCCCGGTTACCCACCCGGCTATCCGCAGCAAATGCAGCCAGGAATGGCTCCCGGTGGTTACCCAGGCATGCCTCCGGCACCGGGCTACCCACCTCAGCCGGCATATCCGCCGCCGCAACCCGCTTATCCTCCACAAATGCAACCGGGCATGGCTCCCGGCGGCTACCCCGGCATGCCTCCACAGCCAGGCTACCCGCAACAGCAGTATCCGGGCGCTCAACAGCCCGGTTGGCCTCAGCCTCAAGCTGCGCCGCCCAGCGGACCGGCGCCGATGCCCATCGACATGGGTTTGATTTCCAAGCGAACAGATGTCACCCTCAATAATCTCTTGCTCGAATCCGGATTGCTCAACAGCCAATCTCTCGATGCAGCCATACGAATGCAAGACCTCGTCGAGGAGAAGCAGATCAGCACCAGGGATGCGGCGCGCGTTCTTGCGAAGTATCACAGCAAAGGAAAGACAATCGAACAATTTGTCAGCCAGGCCATGCAGGAATTAGCTGATGGTGCCCGACCGGGTGCCGCTCCCGGTGGCGCAGGCGGTGCTCCGGCCGGCGCTGGCGGACAACAAATGGTCTCGGTCAAAGACGCACTTGATTTATTGGTGCGCTCCGGCGTACTCACCGACAACGATATTCAAACAGCCAACGAAGTGCGCAAAAAGCATGGCGGCGATATCACCAAAATCCTCGCTGCAGCCAATAAGCTCGATGAAAAAACATTTGAAGCTTCGGTCACTTGCGTTCAACTTTTGCGCGAAAATGCCATGAAGCTCGAACAGATTTCCATTGCTTTGCAGTATTGCAGCCGCATGCGCACCAGCTTTGACGATGCTTGTGCTGAGTTGAACTGGCCAAATCCAAGAAAGCGATAAGCATTACGGTCTTAGGAATCCCGGCACTGATACCGAATGCGAGGACGCGGCAGCGTGGAAGACGTTCCTAATCCATACACTCATTCCAATCGAGCAAAGCAATTGGAACTGAAGAAAAACTTGCAGGAAGCCGAAGAAGAGTACAGAAAAGCCGTGCAAGCAGCTGACTCTCTGCCGCACGATGAATACATGCGCGATTTCAATACAGCTCTCGATCGCAAGCGCAACGGCGTTTCGGAATCAAACAAATATTTGCCCGAAGAAGCCCTGACTGAGTTGATCGCAGCCTATCGCGAATTACTCTCGCTGCCGTTTTTGACCCGAACGCAGTTGGCTGGATTTTACGCGCGACATAATGCTTTGCCGGAAGCCAAAGAAGTCATAGAGCAAGCTCTGGCAATTGAAGCGCAGACAAAAGGTCGCGCAGGAAACAATGCCGAAGCCGAGCGGCGAGCGGCGGAACTTTTGAAAAACATAGGCGACATACTTGGTCCTGCCAATGCGGAAGAATTGTTTCTGGCCTATTTCGATAAGCTGGACGTCAACAAAAACGGTTTCATCGATGAGCAAGAATTGAAGCGCGCACAGCTGGATATCTCGGTTCCACCTGAAGCGCAATCGATGATTCGCTACTTGCTCTACCATTATTTTGCAGTGGAAAAAGCAAGCAACGACGAATTCGGCGAAGAGATAAGCGGCATCTCGAAAAACGACGTGCGCAAGTTTCAAAAAAGTACAAAAGCAAATTGGAAAAGGTTGAAATAGTGAAAGACAGAAATATCTTCAAAAACATCATATGCAGCGCCCTTCCTCAGATCTTTGCTCTGTTGCTTTTCGCCTGTCCCGCCTCGATTGCAGATGAGGTCGTTCTGGCACAATCGCAGCCTTTGGTTGCCCCGAACAATCAAATTCAGAGATTGAATGAAACGATCAATTTGCAAAAGGGACAAGAAAAACTGCAGCTGACACTTACTTATTACAACGGCTCAGAGACTGCACCGGGATTCAAATGGTTGCGCATCGCATCGCCGACCATGCATTTCGTCTCGGAGCGCGAATTCGCCGGCAAGCGCAGTTATAGCGTAGACGTCACGGGCGAACTCACGTGGGGCGGCAATGAACTGCTGATCACAGCCGGAGGCGTAAGAGGATCAACATTCAGTTGGAGACTTACCACCAACCAGCCTAGCGTCTCGGGCATCGAACCCGCGAAAGTCAGCCCAGGCAACTCGGCGACAATCTTGGGCAGCGGTTTTTCCTCGGATCCCGACGCCAATGTCGTTATGTTCGGCACTCATAGAGCGCGCTGCCTGTCCGCATCCAGTGACAAACTGATTGTCCAGGTGCCAGATTACGCAGACAGCTCCAACGCCACAGTGTCAGTCAGCGTGGGCGGACTGGCGGCCGGGACGGTGGCGGCTACCGTCGCCTCCTATCCATATTTGAGCAGCTTGAGCGCCAACTGGGTGCCGCCGGGCAGCCAATTCACCATCTACGGACAGGGCTTTTCCCAAAACGCATCCGACATCAGCGTCTTTGTGGGTCCACTGCAGTGCGAAATAGTAAGCGTCTCACCAACTTCGATTACGGTTGTGGCGCCGGTTGGATACGGCGGCGAGCCCTGGGGATTTTATCAGCCCGTCAAAGTTAAGGTGCGGGGCATGCCTGCTCGAAATCAGTTAACAATCAGCATCAGTCAAGTGGGCTAAAACGCACAGTATCAACCTAACTGTACTGTTTTTACGGGGCTTATCCGACGCTACGCGGAGGATGGACGCAGGTTGGGTATAGTTTGACTCAGGAAAGGGCGTAAGGACCGGTATTGATGGGGAAAAACATCCTCTTAGTTGAGCAGGATAAAACCTTCTTGAAGCTGATTGTGCCTGTGTTAGAAGGGCGTGGGCACAAGGTTTTTCAGGCGGAAAACGGCAAAGAAGGTCAGGGCCTCATCCAGAAAGAGAATCTGGACATGGTGATTCTGGGGTCGCCATTGCCGGACAACAATTGCCTGGACTGGCTCACGGCTTTGCGCGCTACCGGCAACAAAATTCCGGTCACCTATATCGCTTCCAGCCAACCGGAACTGCACGCCAATAAAGAACGGTTAGAGCGCGAATTGGGAGTTGTTCTGGCGGTCAACAAACCGGTCATACCGTTTGTTTTCGGTGCCCAATTGGAAGGAAAGCTCTCGCCGGAAGACCCGCAATCCGGCAAACTGAAAGATTTCGAAACCATGTTCTTGGCGCTCGTTTCCAAATACGCGCGTATGCTTCCGTCCAAATTGGATGACCTGGCGGTGGCTATCACCAAGTCCAAAGAAGATCCCGACGATGCATCGCTGGTTGCAGAAGTGCGCTCCCAAGCGCACAAAATCAAGGGCACCGGCGGTTCGCTGGGATTCAGGCAAGTTTCCGAATGCATGTTCTTCATCGAAAATGCAGCAGCGACAATGCACGAAAAACCGGCTAAAGAGCAAACTGCGCTCTGGGCTGATGTAGAAAGAAAATTGGCCGATGCCAAAATTCTCGGCGAAAAAGAAGCGGCTGATGTGGCTTCGGTAGTCAATTCCAAAGAAGAAGAGAGTGCCGGACAGGAAGCACCAGCTTCGATGGCACGCATTCTGGTCGTTGATTCGGACGATGGTTTTCTCGATATTGTCGAAGCATTGGGCAAACAAAGACTGGTCGAAATCGTACGCGCCAAGACCTTCAGAGAGGCTCTGGACCGAGCCTGCATCTTGCCTCTGGATGCAGCCCTTGTTAATGTTCACGCGGATACTCCTGACGAGTCATTTAAACTGGCACGCGAATTGCGCAATTTGCCCGGATACGAAACGCTGCCCCTGGCATTTATTTCCGGCAACGCGCTGGTAAAAGATCGCGTGGAAGCAGCGCACGCAGGCGCATCTCTGTATTTGGACAAACCGCTGGAGTCCGACTCGCTCGAAAAGGCGGTTGAACATCTGGTGTCAATCCGCACCGGAGGCAGACCGCGCATATTGCTGGTCGACGACGATGAGTTTTTCGCCAACACGATCGCCCTTATTCTCCGCAATGAAGGCGTCATTGTGAGGATTCTCACAGACCCCAATAAAATTCTGGAAGTGATGCAAGACTTTCCGCCGGAATTGCTCCTGCTCGACGTCATGATGCCGGGTATCACCGGATTCGAAGTATGCCGCATGCTGCGGCAGATTCCACGCTGGCAGGACCTGCCGATTGTTTTCCTGACCGGACAAACCGGTGTCGAAAATCGACTGGAAGCATTTCGCTCGGGCGGCGATGACTACCTTCCCAAGCCGGTCGTCAATGAAGAGTTGCTTACACGTGTGAAAGTCCGTCTTGATCGTGCACGTATGCTCAAAGACAGATCGGACAAAGACACCATCACAGGATTGCTCTTGCGCAGAGCGTTTTCGGAGCAGCTTGCACAATTGCTGGCAGAAGGACAGAGAAACAAGACTGTCTTTACCATTTGCCTGATTGACGTGGACAAATTCAAAAACGTCAACGACACGTATGGTCACTTGGCGGGCGACAAAGTTCTGGCCGGTCTGGGACAGCTTCTGGCGCGCCGATTCCGCGTAGAGGACTTGCGTGGTCGCTGGGGCGGCGAAGAATTTATCCTCGGTTTCAGGCGCGAGTCTAAAGAGACGATGCACGCAGCCATCAATCGTGTACTGGCCGAATTCAGAGAAATGATCTTCACCGGCGACGACGGTCGCGAGTTCAAAGTCAGCTTCTCAGGCGGCATGGCCAGCTACCCCGAAGATGGCGAATCGGTTTACGAACTAATTCAAACAGCGGACGCACGACTTTACGAAGCGAAAAAACAAGGACGCAATCGCATCATCTTGAGCCACGATAAAGAAAAGAGCGTCACTACTTCGACATAGAGTTAGCGGAGCCGATAGAAGCGTCTGGACGGCGGCAGATTGTGCTGCGCAAAGACTTAGCTTGCTACCGTCTTTGCGGCAGTACAGTCTGTCGCCGCTTTAGGGCGAAGCAAAAGCGCCGCACTCTTTGCGAATGCGACGCTCTCTATCGTTCCGAACTGATTTGCTCTAATCGTCTTCGGCTTGACGCTTCTTCAAATCAGCATTGTACTGATTGATCTGGCGCAGCTGATTGACATATGCAGACGTGGTCGAGAGCTTGCCTGCGAATTTCGGGCCGGCTTTTTGATAATAAGCAAGCGCGCCCGAATAGTCTTTCAAGGAGACGAGAGCATCGCCTACAGCCCCCTGATAATCAGGATTGCCAGGGTTAGTGTCGGCAGCTTTTTTGTACTGCACGATAGCTTCCTTAACGCGGCCCATTTTATGCAAATAGGCACCATATTCGAAGCGAATCTGTGCATCTTTAGGATCGAGATTGACCAGCGCAGCGTACTCTTCGCACGCTTGCGGCACCTGGTTTTTCGATTTGTAGATTGTGATCAAGCAACGATGCCACTCGATCTTTTTGCTGTTTTGCGCAAACGCGGCCGTTCCGCACGATAGAGATGAGACGCAGAGCGCCAGCGCAAGCCCTATGCTCAGGGGACGAGCTGGAAAATTCATTTTGGAAAACCTCCAATGGAAGAAATAAGTAATGGGCTCAGCAAACTGCTCAGCGGTTGCTGTGCTTCTCTAGCTCCGCGTAAACCTGGTTCAAATTCTCATCATTCGCCGGCAATCGGCCGAAAGAGCCTTCGTACGTGTCGAACATGCCGTCACGAGGTGCGCACCACTCCAGGAAGATAATCCAGGAACTACCTTTAGCAGGCATTTTGTCATCCGAAAATTTCCATCCAGCTGGCGCTGGTTCTTTAGAAGAACGCTCTTTGAATTCGTATCGCACCGGCAAATCTTTGTTGAGCGGCGGTCCTTTCAAAATCTTAGTGATTCTGAATTTAGCTTTGGGAGGATGGAAGAAGTTGATATCTCCCTTTTCATAACCCTGATATTCGGCAATAACAACACCTTCCGAACGAATCGCACCGGCAAGTGTTTGATTGGCTTTATTGATATCTACTTCTTGATGCTTGTGCGCAATTGAATGCCAACCGGCAGAAGAAGCTGGATCGATAGAAGCCAGAGGAATTGCTTCTTTCTTTTCGGGAGGTGCAGCAGTCGCACGGATGATCGACTCCGGCGGAGCAGCTGGTGCTACATGAACCGGAGCAGCAGCAATAGCGGTTCTTCTTGCTTTTGCCGCAGGAGAGTCAATATATCGCAGTCCGGCCTTAAGCAAAGGGACTGCTTCATCGTAGCGGCCAAGATGAAAGAGTGCTTCGCCATACTCGCCAGCGCATTCGTCCTTCATTGCTGGATTGAGCTCGATCACCTTTTGCAGAGCGAAGGCGACTTGATCGAATTCTTTCATTTGGTAACAAGCGTCGGACAAACCGATGTAATACTCGGGCGTTTTGGGAGCCAAGCCGATGGCTTTGCGATACTCATCGCGTGCTTCCTGATAGCGCCCCACTTTCATAGCGTCTTGCGCCTTGCCGACATACTTCATGAGGGTGACAGACGGTCCTTCGTCTTGCGCCAAAACTGCAGGCGCAAATGCCACTCCAAAAGCGAGAAGAGCCATACCTAGCTTGAGCCGGTTCTTCATTCCGGGCAGCTTTCTATCATTCACCATCTTTTCCAAGTGCTCCTAATCCGCGAACGTCCATGTCAGGTTTCAGGGATGTGTCAATATCCCAGAGGGCCTAATGCCATTTTTCCATCTTACTGGGAGTTTCTAAACAATGCCCAAACACACTGACAACTTCAGTTTACCCACAGACCGAACTCCGAAAACCCGCCAAGAGCAGTGCTTTTCACGGACAGCACTAGAAAATACCAGGGCGAGCAGCCGATAAATCTTGCGAATTTATAGCTTTATGGCAAGCATTTTTGCTTGTTTCACCGGCTGTTTTACCAGCTGCTGCCACCGCCGCCGCCAAAGCCGCCGCCGGAAGAACCGCCCGAAAATCCGCTCCCACCCGAGCCGGCCGAGCTTGATGGAATGGAAGTGAAAGTTTGACCCATCGTACGAGTACCATCGCCCAGGTCACGCACAAATGAGTGAGTGTGGAATCCTGAACCGTTGGAGATGTACCAATCAGGCGGCGACGTGATCAAATCTTTGAAGGCATCGGCCCACTGATCCGCCGCTCCCAGAACCATTGCATAGGGAAGCAATCGCCCGAAGATTGTCGGATCATCGGTAACCAACTTTCTGATTCGTTCTTTTTCAGCCAGTTTTACAAATCGCTGAAAGCTCAAGCATTGATTGAGTGCTTCGCACCCTTTGCGCGTGCGAGCCGGCATAGTGCGCGCGAAACACCAGACGATTACGGCTGAAAGTAAGAATCCAAAACCGAATGAAGCTTGCAACGGTCCTGCTATAAATGCACCGATGAAAAGAACGCTGCCGATGCAATACCAGCTCATTCGCACATCATCCGGACTTTGCAGAAACAAACCTTTGTCGATCATCGACTTATAAATGTCACTTTCGATTTTTCTCAACTCCCTGTAAAACCTGTATTTCAGGTCGGAAAGATTGACTTTCTTAAGGTCATTACGCCCCCAGCCGAACATCGCATCAAGAAAACGTCGCTCGTAAATATTCAGTGGAGACTTCTTCTGTTGCTCACTTTCCGGCAAGCGCGTGAACTCGTAATCTTTATTTCTGAAAAAGAAAAGCGAATCGGTTTTAAACTCGCGAATGGTGAGATAGCCTCGCGCAGCCAGATCTATTAAGGTCGAAACGATATCAGAGAGATCGCATTTTTCATCGATCAGTGTGCCCACCTCTGCAGGAGACAATTCTTTAGGCGGCTCCCATTCAACAGATACAGCCTGCCTTTTGATAGCATCTCGTCCCAGATACCACCAGACATTGAAGCAAAGGGAGAACGTCAAAAGTGGCAATATCACTAAGGGCCACCAATCGGCAGCCAGATAGAGAAACTCTTGCCACTGGGTCGGCTTTAAAATGTGTCCTGCCGGCAATCCCACAACAACCGTCAATCCTTCGCCGGGCTCCAGCCTGCTGCAACTGAAAGTGGCGCTGTTCAGATCGAGTGTGTATGCCGTTGTTTTTGCCGAACCTTCTTCGCCAATGAAAGCCTTGGCGCGAATTTCACTCTTGTCTTGTACGCGAGGAAAATCAACTCTGGCAACCGCTTTCTCTATCGGCATGTGCCATTCATTGCCGGTGGCATTCCAATAAAGTTCAGGTGCTTGCTCGAAAAAATTGACTACACGCCGAACCGTGTAGTGAATGTGATACTGATGCAATCCGAGCACTGTTTTATCAGGATTGCCGATGACGATAAAGAAGTCACGTCCTTGCTTTTCAGTTTTGTACGGGACGTACTGACCGCCGGTCGAAGTCACTCCCTGCAGTTTGAGGTCGATTTTGTAATCGTTGCCGTTGCGCCTGTAAACCACTGGAATGAAGCGCTTTATTCCGTGTCTGGGTGTGGAGAAACGGACCGTCAAATCTTCGTGCACATCCACGGTTGTATCAGGCAAAATGCGCAGGTTGGTCGAAAAATTCGTTATCTCGTCGGCTAATGACGGGCTTGCCGAAACAATCGATGCCAGCACCGCCAGTAGTATCAAAGCTGCGAATCTGTGCATACGCGTATTTTGAAGTTTGCGGACGACTACTTGAAAACAAATTGGCATATTTTTTTATGGATAAACGAATTTAGGTGATTTCGCCGAGCCCATATTATAAAGTCTCTTCTGATCCATATTTGAGTATGGACATGTAATGTCATTTGTTATGAAACTTCGCCAGGTTTGAATTCGCATGAGTGAAGATACCCGCTGCCCAATTTGCAAAAGACAGGAAGAAGAGCAGGAAAAGGCTGTAATTTTATCCACCGATGCTTTTGTGGTGCGCCATTCCAGTGAGACAAATATCCTCGGCTACCTTGTCATCGAAGCACGCCGGCACATTCTTGACCTGACGGAAGGCACCGATGATGAGGCCCTGGGCTACGGTGCGCTGCTTAAGCAAGTAATGTCCTTGATTCGCAAGCTCACAGGCGCCGAGCGCATTTATACGTTTTCGCTCGGCGAGGCAGTGCCGCACTTTCATGTGCACGTCATTCCTCGCACCGACAGCCTGCCGCGCTATTACAGAGGACGCGGCATCATGTCATATCCGCTGGAGCCGGCACTGAAAGAAGAGCAAATGGAGGAGGTTTGCAAAAGTTTGCGCTATTTACTGAAGACCAGCCCGCCGGCAAGCACGCAGATCAAGCCTTAAATCACTTCCGTATCTTGGGTCTCGTTCTTGGATCTCGCCAAAAAAAGAAAATAGACATTACAATTGTCATTACGGCCGCCGCTGAGCCTGGCCAAGCAGGAAAATAAGCAAATGGAACTACCTCCAAGAGAAGTCCCGGAAGGACTTTCTGCCGCTGAGTATTACGAGCTGGGCATCAAATATAAGTCTATGGGCTGGACCGAACAGGCCAGAGATGCACTGATTCTTGCGCAGGAGCTCGAACCAGAGTCCGAAGTCGCAAAAGTGGCCAGCCGTTTCCTAAAGACCAAGCTGCCGAGGTTTCCGGTTCCGCTTCTGGCCGAACAGAGAAATATCGAAGGTTTTAACCAGATGGCGTTGGGTGATTGCGACGGCGCCAAAGAGACCTTTAAGTCCCTGATCCGCGAATTCCCTGATTTCGAATGGCCTTACGGGAATTTATCGGTACTTTACCTGCAGGACAATCAGACAAAAGAGGCGCGGGACTTGCTTGCCCGTGCTCTGGAAATTAATCCCGACTATGTCAACGGCTGGCTCCATTTGGCTGCAGCCAAGGGAATGGACCTGGATTTCAACGGCGCCAAAGAGTGCGTAAAGCGTGCGCTTGAAGCTGATCCAACCGACAATGCTGCCATTGCAATGAAAAACGCACTGGAAAGCGTCACCTAAATATAGGAACGCCCTATACGAATTACAGGCAAATCGATATCGAGGCTTGCCTTCAGCCACGCATGATTGTAGTACGGTCATAGTCTGCACTTTTGCAGAGCTTTCCGGATGTCAGTCTAAATGTCATGCGGCGGCCGTCATTAACTTAGTATTTGGTGTTGCAGTTATATTCCGTGCCTCAGGAAGAGTAGATCATGAACAAACCAGGCGAAACCATGCTTATCGGCGAACTTCTGAGACGAGCCAAGCTCGTTACGGTCGAAGATCTCGCCAACGCAATGCAAGTCTCCGGCAAGAGCGGTTTGCCAATCGGCCGGGTTCTCGTCATGCTGGATATCATCAGAAACGATACGCTCAAAGCGGCGATTCTCGCGCAGTCACTTGTGCGAGACAAATTGCTCACCCTGGAGACAGCAGTGAAAGCCGTTGAGGTTGCCGCGGCGCGCCGGCTCAGTCTGACCGATTCACTGGAATATCTGGGCTGCCTGGAAGACGTTTGCGAAAACACCAACAAGCTGGGCGACTTGCTGGTGGGTGCCGAGTTGGTCACACGCAAGCAAGTGGAAGACGCATTGCATACCAGTCAGCATCTGGGCTTACCGCTTGGACGTATTCTTGTGCTCAAGAATTTCCTTCCTTCGAGCGTTGTGCAAGCCGCTCTCACCATGCAGCAATATGTGCGCGACGGAGTGGTAGAACGCGAAGACAGCGTGAAAATTATGCGCTCGGCAAAGGCTGCCGATTTCTCTCTCGATGGGGCGCTCATAGCAGCCGGTTTTAGAATGCCAGACCGACCGAATATTCGCCTCGGCGAGCTTTTGGTATTGGCAGAAGTAGTGTCCGAAACCGATCTGATTACAGCTCTGGAATTTGCACTTTCCGTCGATATGTTGATCGGTCAGGCCCTCATGCAATCGGGTTTCATCAACGAAGGCGTGCTCGATGCCGCTCTTGGTCTGCAAGAGATGGTGAGAGCCGAAAATATGACGCCGGACGAAGCGGCAGAAGCTTTGAGTTTGATTCATCAGCACGGCTGGAACGTCGAAAATTGCATGAGTGAAATCAACAAAGTTCAGTTCAAAACGACCAATCTCATCGGTCTTGTCGATCTTCTAAAACTGGCAGGCTTGTTGAGCGACGACGGATTGAGAAGAGCGATAACATGCGATGGTCGCAAAGTCAAACCTTTCGAGGAGATTCTTCTCAACGCCGGACAAATTTCCGAAGCGACTCTGCACATTGCCGTTCGTTGCCAGGCGATGATTGACGAAGGCACTCTTTCCGTCGAACAAGCGATTGTCGCGCTGCACCACTGGCAATGGAGCGGTTCAAGCCTGCCGGAAATCATCAACAAATTCGGCTGGAAAACCCAAGCCAGACGTCAGATTCAAAAAACAATCCACGATTTGCCTGCCGTTTCCAACCTGGCGGTCAAACCAACCAAACAAGCTACCTGGGAACCGAAAAAAGACAAAGTCGTCTCTTAGATTTATTCGGGCCTATTCGGACCTGCTGATTCTTGCTTACGCTGCTTGAGTGTAAGTCACATTCGGCGTGCGAATTAGGACAGCTTTTGGGTGGTCTTCTAACTGGCAGGAAAGCAGATTCTGAATCTGCAAGTCCAGGTTCAAATCCTGGCCGCCCAGTTATTCTGTTCCATCCGAATCGTGCCGACGTGGGGTTATCGTCTACCCGGAAGGACGCCAGGCTCTCAATCTGGAGAAGAGGGTTCGAATCCCTCTAACCCTAATTTCATATCCGGTTAGATTAAAACTTCGAATATCGGGAATTCTTTTAGTGATCAATGTTCAAGTCTATTTAGGAATTTCTTTTGTCCGTCGATCAGAGCCAGGAAAAAAAATGCCCTAACTGCGAACGCTCCTACGGCGCGGACATCGAGTATTGCCCTTTCGATGGGGGCATGCTAGCCTCGCCTCAAGTTGCGGGCGGCAAGCCGGCAACAACCGGTTATTCGGTTGGGCAGACAGTAGCTGATAAATATACGATTTTGTCCCCTCCCAAAGTCGGACGCCACTGCGGTGTATACAGGGCACGTGACGTGCAAGCCAACCGCATCGTCGCATTCAAAGTTTTGCACGCCGAGCACAAGACCGACAGAGCGGTCAACACTCGTTTTCAAAACGAAGGTTACTTGCTCAGCTCGCTCACGCACCCTCATATAATCAGCATTCACGACTTTGGAATCACGAAGGAAGGAACCCAATTCATGGCGCTCAAATACATTGAGGGCATGAGCCTGGGGGAATTGATGAAGAGCGAGAAGAAAGTCGATCCTAGGCGAATGGGTGTGCTCTTCTCACAAATCTGCAGCGCGCTTTCAGCCGTACATCAACTTATGAAAATCCACGGGGCTGTCTTCCCTCACCATTTAATGCTCACGCCGGCTGGCAATGCCGATATTGTCACTGTGATTGACTTTTCGCGGTCTCAGTCTTTAGGCGTAAAGCAAGAAGATCCGCCGGAACTGGACTATTTCGGTGACGTCTCGAAAGGCGTCCTTTATGCCAGTCCGGAACAATTAACCGGAGAAGCGCTGGACGACCGCTCCGACATCTATTCTCTGGGCTGTATTCTTTATGAAGCCTTGACCGGCGTTGCGCCCTTTGAAGGGCTTAACGGAGTCGAAATTCGAAACAAACATTTGAGCAAAAAGCCGATGCCACCATCTACAGTGTCGCCAGGTTTGCGACTGCCGCAATATGTCGATGCCGTTATTCTCAAGGCGCTGGAAAAATCCCCAGACAAACGCCATCAGACCATTGAAAAATTTTCGCGTGACTTCAAAACGTCCATGGCAGGATAACTTATTGCCCCATCGGGTACAGACTGATGGACTTCGAAGAAAAACCCGCCGTTAAAGACGCTGCTCCAGATTTAGTCTTGGGCGAAGTTGACGCGGATGTCGACGACGATGAGGTATTTGATCCGCAGCAATCAATGCTCGGCGGCGAAACCTTTGACGGCGATGCCACTAAACTGCTGGGCGAAACAGATTCCGTTGACGGACATACCAGCAAGGATGCACATACTCGCAGGCGCTTGATCAGAAACGACGAGATGATCTCGGACGTTTTGCGCATCAAGTCCAAACTCGGCAAGGGTGGTATGGGAGATGTCTATTTAGCCCAACACATTCTGACAAAAAAAGAACTTGCAGTTAAGTTTCTTGCACCCAATCAAAACATGCAAGAGCAGCGCTGGATGAGGTTTCAGCAAGAAGCGCGAGTGCTCGCCAGACTCGATCATCCCGGTATTATTCGGGTGATGGATTTTGGACTGTCGACAGAATACGGACCATACATGGTCATGGACTATTTCGACGGTGAGCCGCTGGACAGCATAATCTCGCGAAAGAGAAATCTCGATCCTGATTTTGCGGCCGAAGTTTGCCGCCAGGTCGCAGAAGCGCTCGAGCACGCGCATGCACTTGGAATAATTCACCGCGATATCAAACCAAGCAATATTCTGGTAAAAACAATTCCTGATGCACCACCTGTAGTGCGGGTTGTCGATTTCGGAATTGCCAAAGCAACTCTTTTGGATAAGGACGAGCTCAGCCTGACTCAAACCGGACAGCTCCTTGGAAGTCCACTATATATGAGCCCCGAGCAGTGCATAGGTGATAAGTGCGATGCACGCTCGGACATCTACTCACTTGGCTGTGTAATGTATGAAGCGCTCACAGGACACACGCCATTCATCGGCAAAACTTATGCCGATACGATAATCAAACATCAGAAGGAAAAGCCGGCGCCGCTCCCAAACGCGCTGAATGTTTCTGCCGACGTGCAAAAGATTGTCACCTGCGCGCTGGAAAAACAGCCATCCGACCGTTTCCGCACAATGACCGAGATGAAAAACGCTCTGGCTGGATATCTCAAAGGGCGTGGCGTTTATGTGCGGAGAAGTAAGCGAAACAGCTTAAAGTTGCTTGGATATACTTTTTCAGTCCTAACTGTATCAATCATCATTTTTATCAAATTGGCGATTGCCTCCGAGCCGCTGAAATCAGCGCAACTGATTGCACACATGGATCTCCCTGATCCAATCACATCATTTCTGATGCCGGATGCGACTGTAGCAGAAGCAGTCCGAAGCATCAAAACGGCGGAAAAACTTTACGCAAACGGGAAGTATGCGGCCGCAGAGAAATTATTGAAAGGTGTGGCGGAAGCAAATCCGAAGTATGTCAATCTAACAATTTTTCCATTGGCGCGCTCGCTGGCGATGCAAGGCAAGTACGCTGAGGCGGAAAGTATCTTGCGTCAAATGGCAGGCGGGGACGACCTTGGCGCGGCGAGAAACATTCACGTAATCGGCTACATTCTCTCAGTGGAAAATCACTGGCCTAACGCTATGCCGTTTTTCAGAACAGCCAGAGATTTGTATATCAAAGTTCAAGGACCGGAAAGCACTGAAGCAACCAAGGACATGGCTAACATCGGCATCGGCGCAACCAGAGCCGGTGATTTGAATGAAGCCAGGGCAAACTATGAGCATGCCCTCAAAATTTTGAGCAAGCACCGTGACGCATATCCGAACGTTTACGAAGAAGCACAAGGCTGGCTGCGCAACTACAAACAGCAATAGTTATTTTGCGATTTGTGAGCCGTGGCTTGCTAATCTCGCTTAATTTCGCCAGAGTGGAATGTACTTACCTTCTACTAGTTCATAAGGCGCCCAGGCGAATGCAAAAACATCGACGCTCACGTTAGTCTTCTTGGGCGAGATGTTCATTACTTCGACAGATTCTGCGGCTCGTTCCAGTTCGCTCTGTATTCCAGCAACCTCAGCTTGAAACTGCTGTTCGAGCGCGCTCATTTTTCCATTGAGCGCTTCCAGGTTTTCACTGGCACGCTCCACGTCGGCTCTCGATGATGCAGAGCGATTGGCTGCCCGTGCGGCGGTAGTGGCCCTTCCTATTGTTGAAGAACCGATTCGGCGCCGCCCAAGGAATGCACCTAGAACTGTTGCTCCGACCGATATGGCAGTCTGCATGTCTTGGGCTTTCACTTGTTCTTGCTCACGCTCGACAGCTTGCTCAGCCAGACGGATTTTGTTTTCCAAAGTATCCAATTTTTCCTGATACCTGACGCGCAGTTTTTCAACCTCCGCATCTCTTTGCTCTTTCGCTTTCTCTTTCACTCGTATGCGAAAGTCTCTTTCCGACTCATCTTTGACGGAAGTAAGTTTGAGTGCAGGACAAGAAAGCACGAAGTATTTTTCTTTCAGAACAAGCCAATCTTGAAATTTTTTCGTCCAGGCTTTGTACTGTTTCGCCTGAAATGTCCACTCCGGAGGTCGAATAAACTCCGCATTCTCTGCGGGTTTTGTCTCCAGCTCTACAGCTTTGATTTTTTCTTCCGTGCCTTCATCCATCATGATGAAGACGGGATCTTCGCGAACGGGAAGCAACCAGGAGCGAGAAACAACATGATCTAATTTCGTTTTAGTATCGGTGAAACGCACCTGACTCACAGCCAAAATACTAGGTGCGTAAACGAGCTTGTGGTCTGGGCTGAGCGGTCTTTTGATAGGAAGAACGTATTGTGAAACGTCGGAAGGAATAATGGGAGCAGAAGTCGTCGGTCCTGCCTGTTTTGGAGCGGCAGATTTAGCTTCAGCAGGTTTCGAGTCTGCACCTTTTGCAGCATCCGTGAGTTCGGTGTTGTTTTTTGAAACTATCGCCTTTTTCTTTGCGTCCATTAGTGTCTTTATTTGATTGCGCCCCAGCGGTCCACGCAAATACGAAAGACTGAAGCGCGTTTTGAAAGTTTGCAAACCATCGCCCTGCGTATTGTGCAGGAGAAAAGTTCGTTTTTTCAGCGACGCCAACATTTTGTCCAGTGCTTGCCTGTCGAAGTTGTTTCCCTTCTCACCGGCAACACCTTCCAAGCCGTCCAATAATCGCATTTTGTCGCGCTCTGTTTGCAAACGTCCGACGAACCAGGTGCCTGCGTTTGCCAATCCTTTGTAATCGAGATCAACAGGATTCTGAGTGGCAAGAACAACTCCCAATCCATATGCGCGTGCCTGCTTCAACAAAGTCAAAAGCGGCTGTTTACTGGGCGGATTTGCCACAGGAGGGAAGTAGCCGAAAATCTCATCCATATACAAGATGGCCCGCAAGCTGGAGGTCCCGGCTTGTCCTCGCATCCATGAAATTACCTGATTAAGGAAGAGAGCCACGAAGAACATGCGCTCATTGTCTTCCAGGTGCGCGATGGACATTATGGAAACGCGCGGCTTACCGGAATCGGTATAGAGCAATTTGCCTATATCGAGCGATTCACCCTGCATCCATGTTTCAAATCCTGGTGCGGCGATTAAATTATTAATGGCCATCGCCAGTTCGAAGCGTTCTTTCTTCGGATAAAAAGACTCGAGATCAAGTGCGCCCACTTGAGAAAAAGGCGGAGTTTGGATTAAACGCACAAGGTCAATTAGAGAAAGATCGCGTTCGTTTTGCCAGGCGTTCTGAATAATCGTGCCCAGGAATATGCTTTCACGCCCGCGCAAAGGATCGCTGGTGATTCCAGCCAGGTTGAGCAAACTCTGAGTGGACACGCTGACTCGCTCGCGCAGAGTCTCGCCATCCTCCAAAATTTCTTTTGCCGGACAAGAGAACGACTTCAACACTGAAAGTTGGATTCCGGCGGTGCTGAAAGGTGTGTAAATGGAAAAATCAGCACTGTCTTTCAAGCGTTTGACTCGTGCCGCATCTTGTCCATAGGATGCAAGTCCATCACGCCAGAAATTTGCCTGCTCTGCGGCGAATTGCTCGACGGACAAACCCTTCAGCGATGCTTCTTCGGCGCTGACCCAGGGTTGAAATTCATGAGCCGAAAGGTTTTCAAAAGCAAGCAAAATATTGGCGATATCGCCCTTGGGATCGATGGCTAGAACCGGGATACCATCTATTGCGGCTTCTTCGATGAGGTCGATGCAGAGACCTGTTTTGCCGGAGCCTGTCATACCAACTACTACAGCGTGCGTAGTCAAATGGCGAGATTCATATAAGACGTATCCGGGCTCTTCTTTTTCGCTTTCCAGATCAAACGGTTTTCCCAAATAGAAAACGCCGAGCTTCTCGAAATCATCGATATTTTGCGCCAAGTTTTTTACCCTTTCATTTGTTGAACGTTCGTTCAATAGCCATTTTCAACAAGAAATACTGACTGAAAATTGTTGCTGCTTTACCGAATTCCACTGCATGGGGAAAGTCCCCCCTTGAATCGTTTTTCATGTCCTGGAAATGACGAAACTGAAAACGTTTTGCTGCAGAGCAAATACGGATGGCAAGCCCATTTCTTCAAAGTTTAGCTTAATTGTTTACCCCTTGCATTTGCGTTACTGGAAACCTAACATGGGGATGTCAAGAATTTATTTGCTGCCACAGATCTCCTTGTGGCGGCTGGCGGCTTGCATCACAAAAAACCGATGGGGGAAGCTTCCATGAAACATGAGAGATATGCTCAGGCTCCTCAAGACAACACAGTGTTTTTCGGCTGCGACGAAAGTGTTGTCTTAAGGCTTGATCAATTGGAAACTCCAGGAAAATGCTCGGTCATTTACGAGATTGCGCGTATAGATACTTTGCTCGGACAAATATTTTTGCAGGATTTGAAGTGCCGCTTGGCGGCCAGCGCTTGATTCCCATTCAATTGAAAAAAAAGCTTGGCTGATGTTCCCAGAAGTCAATAAGGCTATACTTCAATAGTCTTTTTGATTCGAGGAAAACATGTCAGCCAACAAGCGAACTTCAGACGGAATAATCACGCATTCAACCGTGATCACGACTGCAATCGCCATTGGTTGCTTTGCACTGGCGGCGACCTCACCACAGTTAGTGGCGCAGGGCGGTCCGTACGGCATGATACCGCCAGTGATACCGTTCAATCCAAAAGTTCCCGTCTTCGTGCCGACTGATGTCACCTATCCGACCGTGCCCTTCAGCACGCCGGCGTTATTCGCGCTGTCCGGCATTCAGCAAATTCCCAATACTTCGTTTCCCAAGGAAGATCAACTGAAGGGTTCGTCCGAATGGATTCTTGTCAGGGCTCGCCCGCAAGCGGAATATAACCGCCCTTCCGTTTACTCGGTCACGCTCAACAAGGGCGACATTCTGGTGACGGTCAAACGTCCCTCCAATCTTGCCATTGTGACGATTCCCTATGGCAAAGTTTCAATCGCATCCGATGGCGACGCAGTGGTGTCATTCAACAACGGCATTCTCAGAGTGCAAAACATCGATGGACTCGGCAAGAGCGTCTGCGCTCAAGTTAAGCCGCCCGGCACGGAAATGAAAACGATTCAATTGGCGCCGGGCTTTGAGTTCGTCGCCGGCGATCGCAAGCTGGGCGGGCTCGATTTACGTCCCAAAGACGGCATCGCCAGACGCCACTTCAAGTTTCTCGAAGGCGGTCACCTGGCCGTCAGCGAATTTTCAGTCGACAGTGCTATTAAGAATAGTGACCTAATCGCTGACATCCGGCAAAACACAACAGGTGTCAAAGAACGGCGCATACTGAGCGACATGTCCAAAATGGCCGCTGTTCTCAATTACACCAGAGGCGAAGGCGGCTTCTCGGAAGAGAAATAACCGGATATTCAATATATAATCGTCGCGTATATCCAGCTCGTCCGTGAATTCAATGCAGGAACAGAGCAGAAAACGAATACTGATTTTGGGCGGAGGCTTTGCCGGGGTCAAGTGCGCACGCACTTTGACAAAGCACCTCTCCAGTAGCGAGTATGAAATTGTCCTCTTCAACCGCGAAAACCATATGGTTTTCCATCCGCTGCTGGCAGAAGTGGCCAGTGCAGCCGTTCAACCGAAGGACGTCGCTGCGCCTCTTAGACAATTGCTGCGCGGGGTGAAATGCCGCACAGAGGATGTGCTCTCCATAGATATTGCCAACAAAGCCGTCGAATATGAAGGCTACGACGGCAAACGTCGCCAAATGGAATATGACCACGTTGTCATCAGCTGCGGCAATACGGCTAATCTTGCGCTCGTGCCAGGCATGGACGATCACGCCTATGCTTTAAAAACGGTCGGCGACGCACTTGCGCTTCAAGCACACATCATGGAGATGCTGGAAAAGGCGGAAGTTTGCGAAGACGAGGTGATGAAACGCTTTTATCTCTCATTTATCGTGGTAGGCGGAGGTTTTTCCGGCGTAGAAGTAGCCGGAGAAATCAACGATCTGGTCAGAAAGAGCCGCAAATTCTTCTCCTCGATAGAAGAAAAAGACATCACCGTTACAGTCGTTCACTCGGGCGAACACATTCTGCCCGAGGTCAATTTGTCCCTGCGAACTTTTGCCGAGCGCAAGATGAAGGAAGCGGGAGTCTCCATGGCTTTGAATGCCATGGCCGCTGCAGCGACGCCCGACGGCGTAATTTTGAAAGATGGAACAATTTTGGAAGCAGCCACTGTTGTGTGCACCATTGGCACTACCACTTTGCCGGTGATCAACCGTATCGATTTGCCGAAAGAACGGGGCAGATTGAAGACTGAGCCCGACATGAGCTTGCCTGGATTTCCTCATACATGGGCAATCGGCGACTGCGCCGCTGTCGTCAATGCAGAAGACGGCAAACTCAGTCCGCCCGTGGCACAATTTGCCGAAAGACAAGGCTCGCAAGTCGCTCTCAATATTATCCGGCGATTGAAAGGCGAGCCTACACTGCCTTTCTCCTACAAAATGATGGGCTCGATGTGCTCTATTGGTGGTCGAAACGCTATTGCTGAGATGGCCGGTTTGAGAGTCAGTGGTCTGCCCGCTTGGTTCGTGTGGCGCGGCGTCTATTTGATGAAATTACCTTCTTTCTCTCAACAAGTAAAAGTCGGAATGGAGTGGATGTGCGATTTGATTTTTCCGCGCACGCTTGCGCATATGAAAGCTGATCGCTCAAGGAGAGTTGGTCGTGCGTATCATCCTACAGGAGACTATATTTTTCACGAGGGCGATCCGGCTACGGAATTTTATGTCATTCAGCAGGGGCAGGTAGAAGTCGTCAAAGGAAACATCGCCAATGACGGAGAAGAGATTCTCGCCATTCTCGGTCCTGGTGATTTCTTCGGTGAAGGCGCATTGCTCGACAGCGGAGCTCGCAGCGCATCTATAAGAGCGCGCTCGAATGTCGAAGTCACTGTGCTCGGACGCAATGTCTTTACGCAAATTTCTTCCTGCCTGGCACCCTTGCGTGACGCAGTTGCAAAGGCAATGAAACGCCGGACTAATATCTGGAAAAACTTGCCGGAAGCCAAAGAAATCCTGGAGACAATTCCATTGGCTTGCCTTATCGAACCTTTGTCGCATCCACCTCTAAAACCGACAGATGCAGCCGAGACTGCAATTGAGATGATCAATGTTCACAAGCTGGATTTCATTTGCGTCGTCAACGATAACAATCTTCTTGTTGGAATTGTTTCTCGCTCCGATCTTTTCCGCGCTATTGAACTTGCCGTGCAAGATCGCAGCCTGCGTGTATGCGTGCGCGACATCATGGTGCCCGAGCCGATTTTTATATCCGAAGGTGAAACCACAAGTCTTGCACTTGCATGCATGAGAGAACATGGATTGAAAAAACTGCCGGTTGTCGAATCGCGTGATTATCCAATTTTGAAGGGTTCCATTCGTGTCGAGAATATTCTCGACAATCTCGTCAAACTCTGGCTTGCGGGTGAACTTTTGGTTGCCACTCAATCAAGTTCAAAAGTTTAGTCACAAAATCAGGCAGTTTTTTCAAAGGCCTGGTCAATCTCTTGCTCGTATTGCTGAACCCAAGATCTGCAAGGTTTTTCACCGCCCAGATAGGCAATGGAAGGGCGAGCCGAAATTTCCGAGCGCAACTCAGCCACCTCTCGGTAGAGGCTATCACTCAAATTGCGCGCGGCAATCAATGGTTTCTTTTCAAAATGAGCACTGTAAGCAGACAGATCAACAGGCTCTCCAAATATTATTCTGGCAACCGCAGGACCTTCCCATTCGTACATTATCGAGGCGGGAATCACCTTCACCGGTATGCCGTCCCGATGCGCAGACAAGGCAATACGAGCCGCACCCGGCTTGAATGAATGAAGAATTCCGTCGTAATAAACAGTGCCTTCAGGGAAGACCACCAGACCATCGCCTTTGCGAAAACCTTCTTGGGCAAAACCGATTAAATCGGCTTTGGGATTAGCAGGAAATGCACCTACCCACGGCAGTGTGACACCCTGATAGCCGGACAATTCTGCAGGCGACACCATGTAATTTGCCTTTCGCCTCAAGGCGCGCAAAACCATAAGACCATCAAATCGCGATGAGTGATTACTGACTAGAATAAACGGATCGCTGGCTGGGACATTCTCTCGCCCATAGACTTCGATTCGTCGAAATTTAAAACGCAGAACAATCTCGTTAACCAGGTCGAGAAAAGCTGCCCCCAACCAGTTTTTCCTATCTACTAACAACTTGCTGTTGCGACTTTCTTTCATGCAAAATCCGAAGCGAATCAAATCGCTTCTCCTCCTTCTTTTTCAATTGCTGGTCCATTCAGGCTAGGCTTTAGCTCTGCCCACAAGATAAATCTACCGCTTCAAGAAGCGAAAATTTATTGCCTGCTAACAGTTTGCTGACTGTTGAATTTCGCCTTATTCGCCAGACTTGGAAACGGAGGACTTCATCAGTGCCAGATAGCTCACGCCGGCCATTGCAAATCCGACAAACCAGCCGTAATCATAAAGAGGCTTCATTTGCGGTACCAGAACACCAATCCAAGCGAAGAAACAACCAACCACGGTAGCAACAACCGCTTTCCAATTCCAACCGCCTTTATAAGTGTATTCGCCTTGCATCAGATACAGGTCTTTGAGGTTGAGCTTTCGCTTGCGCACGATCCAATAATCGGCGATCAGCACTCCGCCGATCGCTCCCAGCCCACCCGAATACCCGATCAACCACTTATATATGTAGCCGGTGGGGTCTTCGATCAATTGCCATGGCTGCATCAAAATCCCCAGAATGCCGGTAATCAGACCGCCCGTTCGGAAGCTAATCCATCGAGGAAATGCATTGGCAAAATCATTGGCGGGCGAAACTACGTTGGCTGCAATGTTGACCGAAAGGGTGGCAATTGCCACAGTAAACATTGCTATTCCGACTACAAATGGATTGGAAAAATGTCCGATTAGCTTCACGGGATCCCACAATTCTTGTGCATTGGAATTCGGGTAAATCACAAGAGCGCACGAAGTGATGACGATACTCATCGAAGCAAACAGCGTCATTGCAGTCGGCAGGGCTACGACCTGTCCAATTGTCTGCTCTTTTTGACTCCTGCCGAAGCGGGTGAAATCAGGCATATTCAGTGAAAGCGTTGCCCAAAATCCAATCATAGCGGTCAGATTGGGGATGAATACAGGCAGAAATTCGGACAGGCTTTGAAATTTCCCACCATCGCCAAGCATTCCACCAAAGCCATTGGCGGCTGTTACTGCCCAAATGCACATGGTAAAACACATGACCATAACGAAAGGAGCTGCCAATCCTTCTACCTTTTTCAGGACATCCATTCCTCGGTAGATGATCAGTATGTTCAGTGCCCAGAAAATTGCAAAGCCGATCCATTCTCCGGGCAAGTGTTTCAAAATAGGTCCGCCCAATGCCGTTTCCCAAGCGGGAAAGAACGACTTGAAGGCGACATGCAGTGCTTGCCCTCCAATCCAGGCTTGTATTCCAAACCATCCGCATGCCACAACGGCACGCATCAAAGCAGGCAAATTGGAGCCGATTGTTCCGTACGATGCCCGAGCAAAAACGGGAAAAGGGATACCGTATTTGGTACCAGGATGAGAATTGAGAAGAATTGGGGCAAGAACTATGACGTTGCCCAGCAAAATAGTAATAATCGCCTGCCACCAATTCATGCCATTGGCAATCAGGCTGGAAGAAAGCATATAAGTAGGAATGCAGGCGGACATGCTCACCCAGAGAGCCGCATAATTGTAGGTCGACCAATTTCTTTTAGCGACAGGTACGGGCGCAAGATCGTGGTTGTAAATCGGACTTGACTCGATAACAGTAGAATCTTTCAGCTCGACTCGTCCGTCGGCATGCTCTACCTGAACGTCGCTGCCCGCTGAAATTCCCCCGGCACCTTCTTCACTATGCGGCATGCCGGAATCTGTCGCCTCGCCTTTACTCTCCATATCTAACTGAGCCCCGCACAAATTGCATTTTAAATTGCGAAATCTCGACACTTTGCCTCGATATGCTCTAACACAGTAGCAGTTCAAGGGCTTCGAAAATAACCGAAATTTTCTTCTCAAATAGATCCGATTCACTCAAACATCTCAGACGTGCTTTTGATGCCGAACAACGAAACCAGTGGCGGAGAAAGATAAAATTTCTGCGGGTTATCGGAACTCGGAAACGGACAATGAGTCTACCTTTCAGGGCATTTCACAAGAAGAAAATTGCGGATATCTTCCGACAAATTAAAGTGAGGTGCGCGCCAAATCTGCATTTGGTGGTATACCAAATATAGACTCTGAAGGAGGCGGCATGAAAAAACCGACCACAAAAACCGCTCCAAAGCGCACGAAGCCACGAAGAGCAAAAGTCTCCAGCGCAGCGCTTGCAACTTGTCCAGTTGGTGGAGCCGGATGGTGTCCTTATCCCTTTTCGGTTGCCCAACTCGAAAAACGTTTGAAAGCCAAGGCCCAATCGACAGAAACGCCCGTTTCGACAAAGCGGAAACGAGCGGTTGTTGAAGCTTAGATAGCGAATTTAACTCGCTGATTGATGAAATCCGGCTGACTAAGCAGCTTGCGGCTTTGTAGGTTTCCAGGCGACCATGCATACTCCATTCTTGCAAACGGGAGTGGGATTTTGGTTTGCGCTTGCGCCAGCGGCAGATTGAGCTCTCTCGCTCGAATTTCTGGAATCAGCAACTTCGTCTTTAGTATTTATCGTGGTCGGATTCATGGTCGAATCTCCGTTCTTCACTCGGGGTTTCCGTCTAATGTCCAAATATTAGACCAATCCCATAAAAGTATCGATTGGTGGAAATCCCAACAGGCACCGGTAATTCCCATATTTCAAGGGTGAAATATGTGGAAAATACGCAAAATCGCCCCCCACAAGGTAAGTGGCGCTCTTTTTCTCTCTAAGTCAGACGCCTATTTTGCCGGCGCCTTATAAGGCATGAAAGACAGAAAGGGTTTGCCCTGCCAGGTCCCGACCGATATGGTTACCGGACCTTGAGGTGACAGAGTGAGCTTCACTTTCTCTGTGCTGAAGGCGATGTCAGTAAGCTCAGCGCCCGTTATCCAGCTCCAATCGACAGCGCAAACGGCATCTCCATCCCTGGGAAACCGGTCGGATCCTGCCACATCCGGGCAGATGGTCGGTCCTGATTCGTCAGTTTCAGCATCCAAAAGCAAGCAAGCATCATCGGAAAGCTCCACGGCGAACT
>PNKB01000028.1 GCA_013997645.1 Cyanobacteria bacterium PR.3.49 | reverse complement strand
TTTCTTGCTGATATGCTTCCAAAGATTTCGGCATTGCCGTGTGAAGGACATAGCGAACATTCGATCTGTCTATGCCCATGCCAAAAGCTACTGTTGCCACCACAACATCGCAGTGTTCTTCAGAAAATGCTTCTTGCGTTTGCGATCTTTCTTGCGAAGTCATACCGGCGTGGTAAGCCATTGCCTTGATGCCGATCTGTTTCAGTTCAGCAGTCAGCTCATCAACTTCTGCTCTTCTAATGCAGTAAATTATTCCGCCTTCGCCTCTATGACGGTCGATGACTGAAAGAACCTGCTTTGACAAACCGCCGCGGCGCGGCATGATGCGATACGTAAGATTGGCGCGATCGAAATTGCCGACCAAAATTTCCGGGTCGGTAAGGTTTAATTGCTGGATGATGTCTGAGCGAACCTGTTCGGTTGCTGTTGCTGTATATGCGTGAACTGACGCTTTGGGAAACATTGATTTGAGCAAGCGCAGTTGCCTGTACTCAGGGCGAAAGTCGTGACCCCAGTGGCTGATGCAATGTGCTTCGTCGATGGCAAATGTGCGCACATCAATCTTGCGCAGCAGATCCTGCAAGTCTGTCTGCACCAATCTTTCGGGCGACACGAAAAGCAGACGAACCTGTCCTGCAAGAATATCCTTCTCGTGTTGTTGCCTTTCTTCCGGGGTGAGCGAGCTGTTCAGTTGAACTGCGGAAATTCCCGATGAGATTAAACCGTCGACCTGATCTTTCATCAGGGAAATGAGCGGAGAAATTACTACCGTGGTATCGCCACGCATAACCGCGGGTGCTTGAAAGCAAAGCGACTTTCCGCCGCCTGTGGGCATTACGACCAGTGAGTCGCGCCCTTCCAGTACCGCACACATGGCCGGCTCTTGAAGCGGCCTGAGTTTGTGTATACCCCAGTGCTTTTCCACGATCGCATTCAGTTGTGAAATTTGCGAAGGGAGGGTTTGCATGCGGGTGCCTGGTTTTGTTGATGCGACCCTAAGATCATATGCGGTAATTTCCGCTGAAGCCGGCTTGCAGTCTGGAAAAGAACTTTATTTGACGCGGCGCGTGTACTGCTTTCTCTATATTTATCGCTAGGTATATATAGAATTCATTGCTCTAAGAATTGTGCAAGAATATGCAATGAGCTAAGGGTTTCAAGTAGGAGGCCAGACATGTCCCGTATATTCAGTCGCAGAAAGATTCTGGGCGCAGCTGCCCTTGGCGCTGCAGGGATGGTGTTCGGGCGCAAACTCCTGTCTGAGGCAGGTGAAGGTATTAGCAAATGGAGTGCCGGCGGCGTCGGCTCTAACGAATTGCCCGCCAGCACCGAGATAGTCAATGCCGGCAAACTGAAGCAATCTTTCGAACAGTTGGGGCAATATATATACTTGACACCCCAAAAACTGGGCGGCGGCACTCACGCAGTTGATCTCAACTCGGGTCGCACGTTGGCGTGGATAAGTTACTGGAATTACGGCGACTCTTGTCCGATTTCGCACCATTTGGCTGCCTATCCGTCACCCGACCCGTACAAAGGCTTTGAGTTCATCAATTCAACCCAGGGCGGCGACAATGTCATGATCTACGGTTTGCCGACTCAAATCAAAGAACGCGGCATGCTTGGCAAATGGGGTATGGGCAATCACATCTATCGTGTTCAGTTCGATGGAACGGCGATGAATTTGATGGAAGACATTGCTGAAACAACCGGCATCGGGTTGGGTGTTCACACGACGATTTATCCTGATGCTTCAGGTTTTGCCGGAGCGGATGGACAGAAGGATGTTTGTGCATTTTTCAATAGAGCTGTAGGAGCGGAAAAGACCAAAGTGCAAATGGCTTTCCGCGCCGACTGGATCGGTGCCACTGCTAATGGTGGCATGGAAGAAAACTGGTCGAAAGGCGGCAAGATCAGATTGACGAGACTGAATGCTGCCAAAGAAACCGGCAAGTTCGAATTGGAAGGCACCAAAGGCAACAAGATTGATTGGGAAATGGTGCCGATGGCCGAGTATCTGGTTTATACCGGACAATTGCCGGGCGATTCGCCCAGAACTCTTTCCGGTTTGGATGCGGTCGTGCACCATCCGGGTGGACGCTATTCAGCATTGATTATCCGCATGCTTTCCTGTGCAATCATAGTCGACAGGCAGAATTGGGAGCCGGTTTGCTGTCTTCATTGCCCGGAAGGTTCGCCCGGCAATTTGCCTATAGCCAAAGTGAGCTCAGGTCCTGATACCTGGGAGATCAAGCTCGATGACGTGAAATGCGTTGGACACGAAGCCGGTTTTTCTCCTGACGGCAAATCTTTCTTGATGATGAATAACATCAAGCAGAACAATATGGCAGTATTCGATACTGCTGATGCCGATCCTCGCAACTGGAAGAAAATTACTTTCGTAAAAGACCCCACCTGGAGCGGTGATTATCCGAGTCCATTCCATCTTTGTTTTTCCGTCGACGGAAGCAAGATGTTCGTCTCCGTGCTCTATCCAAAACCAGCTAACAGTGGCTGTTGCGTAGTCGATACCAAGACATGGAAAATCATCAAGAAATTTCAGAATATCGGTCCGGATTGTCAGACGATGGCTGTCACTTATGACGGCAAATATGTCTTTCAGATTTTTAGCGGATTTCAAAGAATGTCCAGCGGTGCGTTTATCTTCACTCAAGATACGCTCGAACCAATTGGATATCTGCCTAATTTCGGCGGGCACCATGACTGCGTAATCGTGCCGACAAAGGCCGAGCAGCTTAAAAACAGCCGCTGCACCACTCTCTAAACTGGTTATTTGAGGCGGCAGGCAGTGGTATCACAGTACGCAGGCAAGCAATCCGGGCGAAGGCCCGGTGCCGCATTGTTTCTCTTTTCTCGGCTGGCGCTGCAAAATGTTTTGAGAAAGCCGGCCAGAACAATCATGCTTGTCCTTGCCGTTACGTTGTCGACGGGCGGCGTTTTTGCATCATATACGGTGGCAAACGGCATCAAAGACAGCATGGATACCAGTTTCTCGCGTATGGGGGCAGACCTGGTCGTCGTGCCTGCAAATGCGATGGTCAATATAACCAGTGCCTTGCTGACCGTGCAGCCGACGGATGAGACTTTAGATGCCGGGCTCGTCGCTGAAATCGAGAAGATGGATGGCATCGCGCAAGCCGCACCGCAAACTTACTTTCAAGTGCCGATCATGTCGGGCATGCCCGAGTGCAAAGCCAATCTCATCGGCTTCGACGCCAAAAGGGATTTTACGATCATGCCGTGGGTGGTGACACGCGCACCCAGACCAATGGTGCCGGGCGATATTCTTGCCGGCAGCAGGCGTTCTGAAGCTATTGGTGATGAAATTGCCCCCTGCAATGTACCTGCCAATATTTATGCAAAGCTGGGTCGCAGCGGAGTAGGACCGGTTGATGATTCTTTCTTTGCCGAATACGAAACGGTAAAGCTCCTGCAAGCAAAAGTGAAGGAGCGAACCGGTCGTTCGAACGATTTGCAAAATTCCTCAGGTGTGAAAAAAACTGAAGATCCGTCTGATTCGTTGGCAACTTTCGACCCAGCAAAAATTTCCGCGATATTAGTCAAGCTAAAGTTCGGCGCCACGCCCGAACAGGCTCGTTTTGCCATAGCCAAATTGCCTGGAGTGAAAGTCGTCAGCGGCGCCACGATTGTTACTTCGACCAGACAAGCAACAACTGCTCTTTTAGGGGGTATGCTTGGTTTTACGGCCATGATGCTGGTGGCGATGTTGATCATGGTCAGTCTTCTATTTTCCGGAATTATTTCAGAGCGTCGGCGTGAAGTCGGACTGCTTCGAGCAATCGGCTCACGACATGCGGACGTGATGGGAATGCTTTTAGCTGAAGCTGTTTTTACGACATCGCTGGGCGGCATCACCGGTATCATATTCGGCTCCGGCCTATTGCTGCTTTTTCAACGTTCGCTCGTCTATTATCTGGAAACTTTGCATGTCGAGTTTGTTTGGCCGCAAGCGACGACAATTGTTTGTGTTGGTATCTGCTGCTCTGTCGTATCGGCAATGGTTGGCCTCTTGGGTGCGCTGGTGCCCGCATGGAGAGCTAGTCTCGAGGAGCCTTATTTGCTGATTCAGAGTGAGGGCGGCTAATGCTTTCAGTCGTATCGGTAGCCAAAAATTACAGTGGCGAGCGCTCTCTTGACGCAGTGAAAAACGTCAGCCTGGAGCTCGGGCAAGGGGAATCTCTGGCCATAGTCGGACGCTCAGGATCTGGAAAGTCTACTTTGCTGGGTATGATCGGAGGCATCAGCCGGCCCACAGCCGGTGAAATTATTATCGATGGTGTCAATCAATGGTCCCTTGATGACAATACTAGAGCTGAATTACGCAATCAAAAACTTGGATTTGTTTTTCAATTTGCCAGTCTGCTTCCTTCGCTCAGAGCAATTGATAATGTTGCATTGCCCGGCTTGATTTCAGGAAAGCTCAAAGGCGAAGAAGTCTATGCCCGCGCACGAGCCTTATTGGATCGAGTCGGTCTAGCGCACAGAGCTGAGGCCTATCCCGGGCAGTTATCCGGTGGTGAACAGCGCCGGGTAGCAATTGCCCGCGCTCTGGTAAATTCGCCGAGCTTGTTGCTTGCCGATGAGCCCACGGCCGATCTCGACGAAATCACCGAAGCTGAAATTCTCAATTTGCTGATGGACATTCATAAGGCTTTGAATGTAACTCTTGTGGTAGTAACGCACAATCCCGAGATAGCGGCCCGCGCCGATCGCATCATGGAAATGCGCAAGGGAGAGTCGTTCGTTAAGCAAGGAGTTTCCAAACAGGCAGTTTTCGATCATGCAGCGCCGGCAAAATCTCAAACGGAATCATCAGATGTAGTTTCGCCACAAGAAACGGCGCGCAGCATTTACGAGATTTCCCCTCAGCAGGCATCTGCGCACAGAGTCAAACTCGGCGAAGGGTTGGAGCGTTTTCTCGGACGTTTTGTGATGTGGTTGGTGCCGACCTGTCTTATTGCCTGGGGGCTCAATTGGGCGGTAGAAAAATACGAAGCGGATGTTATCGAGGCCAAAGCGCAGCAGCGATTGGCACTTGAAGAGTTAGGCATGCAGGGATTGCGCGCCGATGTGAAGAATGTCGAATTCGGTAAAGGCAAGACTTATTTAGTCACCATTTATTTACGCAACACCAAAGGTGATGATCCTTTGTATGTGATGTCGCCGACATTTAGAACTTTTGTGCAAGTTGGTACGAGCTGGTTGGAAATTCCGACCAAGCCCGTTAAGGCGGCGTCCGCACAAGTGCTGAAAATCGCAGGAACGCAAATGCTCACCTATGAGATAGAACCCGACGTTCCAAATTTCACGCAATTATTGCCGTATTACATGCACGTTCGTTTTACCAATGACATGCTGATCAGTCCGCGCAGCCAACCTAAAGACGATTTGATCGAACGCAATGACAGTTATTACGTTTACTTAAAACCTCACGATGCTGACGACAAAGCTATTCTCGGCAAAATGAAGTTTCCGGGCAAGCCGCCTGTCTGGATTCCGATGCCTCCGCATTGAGAATGCCAGGGCTTTCAGCGCAGGATTTTTCAAGCTGCGCAAACAAAAAGGGCAAGTCAAGTGACTTGCCCTTTCGTTAAACCTTGGTCCGGACTTAGTATTTGCGTCCGCCACCACCGCCGCCTTTCGGCTTCGGTTGAGCGATGCTTACTGCAATCTGACGACCTTCGCAATCTCTGCCGTTGAGACCTTTGATGGCTGCTTCGGCTTCTGCCTGGCTGCCCATCTCAACGAATGCGAATCCCCGTTTTCTACCGGTTTCGCGGTCTGTCGGTATCGAGCAGGACACGACTGTGCCGAATTCACCGAACAGTGACTCGAGTTCTGCTTCGGAAAGTTTAAAAGAGAGGTTACCTACGAAAAGTTTATTGTTCATGCGAAATACCGGAAAAAATGTAACACTGCGCGTCATTATCGCACGCATGCGACCGTCTCCAACCTTTTTAAATCTCGTTTCTGGATACACGCACATCAATTTTTTAACAAGGCACTAAACGACCGAGTGTAACCGCCTAGCTGGCCAGGCTTTCGGGGTGGCCAAGCGACTGCGACCGCTCGGTTAAAATTCGTTTTCAGATTGTCTGGTTTCCAGCATGCTTCCAGTCTCAAAAGGTTCCGCTCCAAACCCCTTTTGCTGGGGCCTGAGCGCGCGAGCGGGTTTGTGAGCAAACTGTTAGACTTTGGCTTGTTCGGCTTCAGGTGGAAAAGATGTCTAGAAAGAAACGTTATTACTCAGCGGTAGCTGCCAGCCTGGCAATCATGGTGATGACAGGAGCTGCGAGCTCTTTGCAGGCTGCAACCAAGGGTGAGATTGAGCGCAAAGCAGAACCGAAGAAAGCAGAAGTCAATGCTGAGCCGAAAGGCGGGAAGCTTGCCGTGCCAAGAAGCTTCAGCGCTTCTATAGATAAGAACGTCGCACCGGCAAAAGATTTTTATCAGTACGCCAATGGCACCTGGCTGAAAAACACGCCGATTCCGCCTGAGTACGACAAATGGGGCGTTCTCAATATCATTAATGACAAGAATTTGACGCAAGTGCGCGGTCTTTTGGAAGAATCCGCAAAGAAAACTGCCAAAAGCGGTACGGTTGTTCAGAAAATCGGCGACTTCTACCGTGTCGGCATGGACACTAAAAAGCTGGAAGCTGATGATATAAAGCCCCTGGCCGAAGAAATCAAACGCATCGACGACATGAAAACTCTTGATGACTTGCGAGCCGAAATGGCGCGCTTGCATGGATTCGGTGTTCGCGCACTCTTCGGATTCAGCTCCGGACAGGATTTCAAAGATGCCACCAAGGTGATTGGTCAGGCCGGTCAAAGCGGACTGGGTCTGCCGGAAAAAGATTATTACTTCAATCAAGCCGACCGCTTCAAAAAAATCCGCACCGAATATGTCGATCACGTAGCGAAGATGCTGGTGCTGACAGGTGTTTCTGAAGCCGATGCGAAGACAAAAGCGCAAAAGATCATGGAGATTGAAACGCGCCTGGCCGATGCGTCAATGAATAATGTTGATCTGCGTGATCCGGAAAAGATTTATCACAAGATGAATCTCAAAGAGATGACGGAAATGACACCGCGATTTTCATGGTCGCTCTACTTTTCGGAAATTGGCTTTCCTGGCATCAATGAAGTCAATGTCGCGCAGCCTGATTTCTTCAAGAAGATGGATCATCTGATTTCGGATGTGCCGCTCAGTCAATGGAAAGACTATTTGCGCTGGCATCTTATCGATGCGGCGGCACCATATCTTTCCTCCCGTTTTGTCGATCAGGATTTTTATTTCCACGGCAAGGTCTTGACCGGCAAAAAAGAGAATCTGCCTCGCTGGAAGCGAGTGGTGAACGCCACCAATCATGCAATCGGAGAAGCCGTTGGTCAGCAGTATGTGAAGACCGCATTCACTCCGGAAGCCAAAGCCAAAGCGTTGGAATTGGTGAACAAATTGAGAGAAGTCTTGAGAGAAGATCTCGGCGTACTTGATTGGATGGATGACACAACGCGCAAGAATGCAATTTCGAAACTGGAGGCATTCGTCGCTAAAATCGGCTATCCGGATAAGTGGCGTGACTACAGTGCCTTGAAGATCGACCGCGATTCATATTTATGGAATGTCATTCGCGCCGAGCAATTCGAATTCAATCGCAACCTTGCCAAAATCGGCAAACCGGTCGATCGCACGGAATGGCTCATGACTCCGCAGACAGTTAATGCGTATTACTGGAGCGAGATGAATGAAATTGTTTTCCCCGCCGGGATATTGCAGCCGACGATTTTCGATCCTAAAGCTGATGATGCAACCAATCTCGGTGCTATGGGCATGGTAATCGGTCATGAAATGACTCATGGTTTTGACGATCAGGGCAGCAAATTCGACGCCCAGGGCAATATGAAGAACTGGTGGTCGGAAGGAGACGAAAAGCGTTTCAAACAGCGTATCGCTTTGATTGAAAACCAATATGATCAATACACCGTAGATGGTGATACTCACTTGAAGGGTAAATTGGTTGCGGGCGAAGCAGCTGCCGATCTGGGCGGATTGACGATTGCATACAAAGCTCTGCAAAAGATTCTGAAGGACAAACCGCGTACTCCCGATGCCGAAGGTTTTACGCCTGAGCAAAGATTTTTCCTTTCCTTTGCACAGGCCTGGGCGACCAATATTCGACCCGAAAAAGAGCACATGATGGCGGCAACAGACCCGCATCCGATTCCAAAATATCGGGTCAATGGAACTCTTGCCAATATGGATGCTTTCGAAAAAGCATTCGATATAAAAGGTGCAGGCACTATGATGCTGCCGAAAGAGAAGCGCTGCTATCTCTGGTAGATAACTCGATTTGGTATATCGAAAGCATATAAGAGTGGCTGAGTTTGTTCTCGAGCTATGCTGGCAACTCACGGCTGGCTGAGCTTTTGCCTTCTTTTAGACTAGATTGGAGAGGATAAAGTATTAGATAAATCCGTGATGTCAAGCGGATTTTGGACGGAACTTTATTTTGTCACTCCGTGTCTAAAAACTCATAGTGCGGCGTTGAAGGTGATGTTGCATCTTGAGACGAAGCAAAAGGAGGTCCAAATGAGAATGCAATCGAACAATCCAGCAATTAGTACGGTGAACATCGAAAGCGAGTCCTCTCATTTGCTGGACAATCTGAAGAAGTTGTTTGTCGAACTTTTTGCCACAGAGCACTCATCCCAGGATGTAGCTTTAGATCTTCTTCAATCCTCCAAAGGTTTTGACCCTTTAAAAAACCCGCAGAGTTTGGTGACGCCAAGAATGACTCAAAGAAGCGTTCTGCCGGACAAGCGCCTGCCCATACGAAAAGCTGCATAAACATCCTGAATTTGCCGGTTGGCATTTAACAGAGCGCCCAGGGCTGCTAAGCTTGAGGGGTAGGCTATGCCTGCACCAATGCTAGAGCCGTGTGACAGATGTCTGAAAACGATCCCAACATGGTTCTCCAGGACTTGGAGAAGGCGAAACAATCGTACAGCAGCGGAAATTTTGCTGCTGCCGAACCCTTGTTGCGAGAAATTTTCGAGAAATTGGATACGCATCCGATTGAGATGGCGTATGTCTCAGAATGTCTATCGGAAATTTATACAGCCTGGGGAAAATTTTCTGAAGCGATTAAGCTCAATCAGCGCCTGATTAATATGACGGCGACTAATCCGGAGCAAAGTCTAAATGCGTTGGGTAGTGCGCTGGAACGCATCGCTGCGATCAGTCTCAAAGTAGGCAAGCAGGAACAGTCAGACAAGCTCAATCGCTTAGCAGCCTCCGTAAAGGCGGGCAAGATCGACGTCAAGACGCTTGTTACAGAAAAAGCAAAAATGCCGATGGCTCCTCCTACAACTGAGCACACCTATACTTTTAAAGCTCTTGGTCCTGATTCTCCGCCACCGGAAAAGACGACTCCCACGTCTGTGACGTCGACACCGGCAGCCCCGGCGGCTCCAGCGCTCGCACCGGAGACTTCCCAGACCGTTTCATCACAGAGCGTACAGGCTGTGCCACCGGGCCTTGCGGTTCCGCCAAATTCTTTTACCTTATTTGCTCCGCCTGAACCACCAGCTGCTCAACCGACGGCTTCACCCTCGCCGGATGTGCTCGCCAGACCAACTAAGGAAACAGCAATGTTTTCCAGACCGAGTGTGCCACCAAATGCAGTGCCGCCGGCAAGTGTAAGGCAGGAAGAAATACCCGACTATCAGCTGGCGGATTTTGACGAAGAGATTGCCATTGCCGCACCGCCTGCGGCACCAGTTGAAGCGGTACCACCGGCAACACCGCCTGCCGAAGTGCCTGCCGATCCATGGGGACCACCGGAATCGTCATCGGCAGTCAATATGGCTGCTCCAACCGATGTCTCTGAACCATCTCCCGTTGCCGATGGGTGGGGACCACCCTCTGGTGAGTTTGCTGATGTACATGATGAGTGGGGACCGGCTGAACAATCTGAAGAACTCCCTGCCGATACTTGGGGGGCGCCTGAGATTCCTGTTCAAGCTCCGTCTAAGCAGTGGCAGCACCCTGCAACAATCAGTCAGACGGCGGCGGCAATCAAACTACAATCGGCACAGCAGCCCGATGTGCAGGAGCCCGAAATCACGCCAGCTGATTCCGGCTCCGAATCATCAGGCATTGAATTATCTGCAGCAAAAGATGCCGATAATTCGCCCATGGTTGAAACGCAACCTTACAATCCAAATGAATTGCAGAACGTAGTTTCTGCATCTCGCTCTTCACAGTCTCTTCCAGCACAATCAATTTCTTCCCAGTCCAACACTGCTTCCAGCGTTCGCAGCATGCGTTCGATGTCATCGAGAAACATGGCGGCACCGCCAATTGCTGGCGCTCCTGATATGGGTGGACTGATTGGAATGTTTGCGCAATTTTTCGTCGGCAAGAGAAATCCCGATCAGCCGGTGCAAGAGCTGGTTGATCCGAGCACTACCTCTGCTAAAGCAGCCGCTGCATTACTGGTAATGGTTGGTGCAGTGGTCGGATTGACTTATGCGGCCTATCACATGCCGCGCAAACTCACTCCTGTAGATGCTTATCGCGCCATTCAGCATAAATATGTCTCGGCTGATTCGACCAAAACTTTCGTACTGACCGATCCAGCGACATGCGAATTTACTGTCGGTGAAAAGAAGATGCCCGCCAAATTGCGTTTTTATCTAGACGACTGGCGTGATGCTGTAGACATGTCGCTTGGACGCGTAGGGGAAAAGCAAATTTGGATGATCGGCACAGGTGACGGCATTGTCGATGAAGACCAGGTGAAATTATATGTAAATGGCGGACCCGAACTTCAGCTTGCCAGTCGCATCGACTTTATCAATCAATATGCCACCATGCAATTTCAAAGGGTAAAGAGTTATCCAGCCCAGGCTAATTTAAATCCTGCAATTGATCTGCATTATCTAAATCCGTACACTAAAAAGAAGGAAGCGCCTTCATTCTTCAAAGTGGTGATTGGCAAAGATCTGGCCTCTCATGACGCGGATAAGGCGCGCACCAAGTTTTACGATACGCTGTTGTCGGGGCAGGTCGCTCCGTCAACGCCAAAGCCGCATGCCGGTGAAATACGCTGCTATGCGGTTGATTTTTTGAGCCCTCGAGGAACTATCGAAGGTTTTGTTGTGCAACTAATAGGTAAGGACGCCAAACCGTTAAGCGGTGTGCACCCGCATTCCTGCTATTTGTTTGCCCTGGAAGACGGCAAGGAATACAGACCTTTAGAAGGCGGCGAACTGCCCTTCAAGGGCGAGCCCGGTTTGCGCCCCGCTGTCGTGTGGCTACTAATGGACAAACTCGATCAGACGTTTGTCTTCATACTGATGTCTGCACCGGTAATAGTTTTCACGATACTGACGTTTGTTTTCTTGATTATGTCATTCGTGATACCACGCGGTTTAGGGCGCGCGGTTTCTGTTCTGCTGCTGGTTCTTTGCGCAATTCCTGCGCTCTTGTTCTGTCTGGTGAAAGTGCTGCCGTAGATTTATTGCGGCGCTTTGGCAGGCTCGATCATGACGGCAGTACCATAACAAACGATTTCGGTGCCGAAATCATTGGCGCCGCCCTGAAATGCATCAGAGTCGTATTTGACCCCGACAATAGCGTTGGCGCCGCGGGAAAGAGCTTGCTGAACCATAGCGTCGTAGGCGCCCTGTCTGCCAGTTTCGCAGTTGCGAATGTAGGCGTTCACTTTGCCGCCGAACATTCCTTGAAATCCGGCTTTAAATTGCTGAATTGTGTTTGGCTCCCGGACCATGACACCGCGGACGATACCGCGATATTCTCTTATACGAAAACCTTCCACCGAATTTGTCGTTGTGACGATCAGCCCAGCGCCGGTGCCTGCGGAGTCAGGCGTTTGAGCTTGTGCGATTTCACGCTTGTCAGCAGCTTGTGCCGTGTTGTCGGCACTGACCGGCAAACTGCAAAATAGAAGCGACACCGCAAAAAGGACTGCAAAACCTGACTTTCTCATGCCAACACCCCCGACAAAAACAGACTGAGGACGAATTATACGCTGGGGCGCATTAATAATGACCGCCATGCCAAGAGGAGTGTCGGATTCTAACGCACGAAAAGCCTTGCTCTGGTAGCATTATTAGTCTCCAAAGCGCGGCCCAGCGCCGTTTGCATCGAGTTCGCGGTCCTGATTCAATGGCTCTCCCACACCAGGTACCTTTATATCGAGCTTTAGACGCGATCGACAGCCGAGATTTCGAATCGGCTGAAACTTCGGTTGCCCAGTTTTTTGAAGCTCTGGAGAACGATCCCATCGCTCTGGACTGCCGCCGCCAGCATTTCGACCGCCAGGTTTTCGAAGCGGACTTCTTAAGCATTTTGACCAAGGAAGAAATCGACGCCTGGGGTGTTCTGGCGACCGTCAAGCTAAGCCGCGGTGATCTGGAAGGGGCGCTTGCCGATTGCCACCGAATGATCGAGCTGATCGACCAATACTACGGTTTTGACACGCCGTCGTGGGCTGCTCCGGAAGCAAGAATTCCGATTAACCCGGAGCTGATGAGCAGATACTTTCAAATTGCCTCCTGTCTGACGGACATTTACGATCAGCTGAACGATTCAGAAATGAGCAAGCGCTGGGCCAATGTGCGCAAAACTGCAGTTTCCGACATTCAGCAACCGGAAGAAGTCTGGGGGCGGTGGATTTCCGAAGAGGATGCAGTGATGTCCGTCGGCATCACAATTTACGAATTTTCCGATTGGCATATCGAAAAACGCGAGTCGGATGGACGCGAGTGGTTGGCCAATATTTACAGGTCGCTGACAGAACGCGTTTCGCCGCACGAAATGAAATGGCTGGTATCAATTCACATACCGACGGATAAGTCTGCCGATGTGCCATCGAAAGCGGTGCGATGGAAAATCTGGAGCTTGCGACTGGCTGTGGCGGCCAGATTGCACCGCGCCGGAGTGGGAGCTTATTTTGGAGAATTGCAGACACGCGGAGAGCGAGTCTTGCTCTACTATGCCAAAAACGAAGAAGATGCCCGGGAAGCACTGGGTCACATTTTGGAAGACGCTTCAGAATTGAATCCCGTGGTCGAGATCAGAAAGGACGAGGGATGGAAAGAATATTCGAAGTGGGCGGATAGCTCTATTATTCTGTCGTCACCATTAGCGGTGCCTATGCCGGAGCCGGCAGAAAATGAGCATGATAACGACGAAGTTTTGCGAAGGATATGGCAAACGTGTGAGTCGATTCACGAAACGTCATCTCGCCTCTATCACCTGGCTCGGCATCTTTCTGATATTCCACCTCAATCCGCCGAGTTGAAACAGTTTTGCCTGGATTATCTTTTCGCTCTGGCCGAAATGTCTGAAGGAGGGTATTGTTACCTCGAACTTGCTCATCGTCTGACCAATATTGATGAAAAAGCGGCACTTCTCGCCTTTAACAAATTTTGGAGCGATTCTTATCCGGAAACCGAAGAAGATCTCTCAACGCTTAGCGCTACTGCGGAAAGTTTGGTGGAAATTGCGCCTGACGAGGCGCTGAAGATTGCCAGAGTTTTGCAATCCAGACAGTATTCGCTGGTGCACAGGGTGCTGGCAAAAATAGCGCTCAAATTTGCAGAAAGCGATCGCGAGCTGTCAATGCAATTAGTGCAAGAAGCACGCAAAAACATTGTTGAGGGAGAAGAGAGGGAATTCTCCAAGGCATCTTCTTTTTGCGATCTGGCTAAAGACATTGTTGGTCTGTTTCCCGCATTTGCACACGAAATGCTGATTGAAGCAGAAGCTTACACACGAGAAATTCCTGATGCTGATGCAAAGGACCAGACTTATTGGCGCGTGCTTAACCTGACGGCAAAATTCGCGCCGGAAAAATTGCAAGAGTTTACCGAAAGAGCAATCGAAAACGCTATTGCAATGGAAACTGAAGATCCTGGTTATTGGGGATTCGGTGGTCCGCGCCGTGCAATTTTATCGCAAACGATGTTGGCTAAGTATGTCGCGGCTTACGATCAAGATGCTGCCCTCGATCTCTTGCGCCATGCGCTGGAATTGAGCGAAGAGCACGATAAAGAAGGCTTTGACAGAATTCTGCACCTGTCGCACATCGCAGAAGAAGCAGCGCTTATTGATGCTTCTAAGAATGAAAAATTTGCCGAAGAGCTCTGGTTCGAATTTAAAAAGAGCATGGAAGAAGTCACTTCCAGTGACTCGTACTTCCTGAATCAGCGTTTTGAAACTGGTGAGCGCAGCCCGGTTATCCCATTCGTCAAAGTCAATCCGGCCGTTGCCGAAGCACGGTTCACATCGATCCTCAGCATCTGCAGAGCCTCTACCTTGCCAGAAAGGGAAGTGGTTTTGCTCTGTACTTTCGCTTGCGAATTGAGCAAGCATTCTTCAAAGTGCGCAAAAGAATTGCTGTCAGTCGCCAAGGAGAGAGCTCACGAATGTTCGTCCGAGCAATTGCGTGCCGAATCGAGAATGCTGGTGGCGGCAACCATGGAAAAGCTAGGCCTTGATTCTTCACAAGAGTGTGAAAGCACCATGCGAATGGTCGAAGAGGTGTTTACCGATAAGGGACGGTTTCATCTCTTGCTGAGTTTTGCTGCGATGTTCGGTCCATTTTCTTCAAAAAAATGTGCGGAACTTCTGGATGAAGCAGCCGACCTTTTTGAATCTATTGCTGCCAATGAATCACACGAATTGGATATGAGGGAATTGCTTGAGACAATCAAATCTCTGCCCCCGAAACTTTGCAACCGTCTTTTCTTTCTTCTGGTCAACAGTCCAAAGACAAATGATTCGCAGCGTCGCTCTGCGTTGTATTGGTTTTCCGGACAATACGACAAGAAGAATATAGCTGACGAAGATGCGTGACAGTATGCACTGCATTGGCATTGATATTGGCGGAACAAAAATTGCAGGAGGGATTGTCTCTGCGACAGGCAAAGTGATCGTTAGAGAAGAACGTCCCACGCCTGTAAAAGATGGCGGCAAAAAAATTCTTGAAGAAGCTATTGCAGTAGCGGCATCTCTTAAGTCCAAATCAGATGGAAACATCCAGGCCGTCGGCATAGGGGCGGGTGGGCAAATCGACGCCATAAACGGTATTGTGTTTTCGGCAACTGATGTGATTCCTGGTTGGAAAGGCATAAAAATAGCTGATCAATTCCGTAATGCTTTGGAGATCCATGCAGCCGTCGACAATGATGTGAATGTTCTGGCTTTAGGAGAAACTCGATTCGGCGCTGCGCGCGAGTGCGCCAATGGCACTGTTGTTTTTCTCGCTTTGGGCACCGGCGTAGGTGGCGCATTGCTGTCTAGAGGCGCTATTCATCACGGCGCGCACTGGAGCGGCGGCGAGTTTGGACACATACTTCTTACGATGGATGCCGATGCAAGACGCGATACAGGTGGTGCCCGCGGAACACTGGAGGCGTATTGCAGCGGACCGGGATTGGTTGAGACATGGCGGGAAATAACGGGCAACAACCAGAAAGGAATAACCGGGCGCGACGTGGTCAAAGATGCCAGCCAAAATCCTGATGGACCGGGCGGCAAAGCGATTGCAAAAACAGGTGAATATCTGGGATTTGGCTTGGTCAGCCTGGCCAACGCGCTCGATCCTGATTTGATTATCATTGGAGGTGGTCTTGGCGAGCTGGGAGATTTACTTCTCGAGCCTGCCAGGCATGTGCTTCGTGAAAGAGCCCTGCCCGGACCCGCCACCTGTAAGGTGGTCAATGCGCAATTAGGACTCGATGCGGCAATTGTGGGAGCCGCCAGCCTTGTGCTGGGAGGAACCGCCGGCGCGGTGGTCTGTTAAAAAGCAAGATTAAATCCGCAAACGACCAACTGGCTGGGCACAGCGGTCATGCAATGCTTGTCGGCGCCGGCGGGTATACATGAGGGTATAAAGGTATAAGTATTAAGGATCTGCATCCAGGCATCCCGTTTTCTGCTGACTTTTGAGTTGTCGACTCCGGCATATTTGGTGAGAGTGCAAAATGCCAAGCTACGATCTCTGCAATGCTTCATTTGATGAATTCGTCGATTACATTTTCAATCATCCGATACCTGCTACTGAAGAGGAAGAGTACTGGTATTGGGCCGACGATCTGGAAGTGAAATATGAGCCGGTAAAGCTCGTCGAGTTTTACACCCAGCTTTTTACCAACCCTCAAGGGCTCACTGAGAAATACTCAGATGAGCAGCTTGAGCACGGCTTAGCGGCTATGCGCTCATGCCTGATGCCGGGGGCGGTGTCTGAGGTTTTGTGGGAAGAAGAGGTTCCACCGGCATTGCGCGAAGAATGCGTGAGGTCGATGTATCACTTGTATAAAGATCTCTTTGCAGTTAAGCCTCTGCATACTGCTTGTTATATGTGGTGGGATTCCTTTACGGATGAATACTCCATTACTCAAGTGCACTCGGAAACTGCAGAAGGACCCAGCATTCAAAACGTAATGTTTGAAATTCTCTGTCAGACTTTGAAATTGGATTCTGAAATTTGCCAGCATGGTGCGCTTCATGGACTTGGTCATTTGCGACATCCCGGTACTGAAGTTGTTATCCGTTCTTGGATGGCCTCAAAACCGGACCTTGATCAGCAGAGCACTGAATTCGCGGAAGAATGCATAGTCGGCAATATGGTTTGATTACAAATTCAATGGCACGAGATGTTTGAACAAAACCTGTTGCTTGAGAGCAAATAGTTTAATTCTGCGTTTATGCTGCCAGTTTTTCGCTGCTGCCAACGGCGAGAGTGGCTGCCGGTAAAAGAGTAATGACACGCAAACGTGCATTGATATGAGTGACAGAATTCGATACTGACTCGACGCCGGTCGCATACCAAACGGCCGCATCCAGCGTTTCAAAATTGAATTCGTCTTCGTTGTGTTTGACCGTCCAGGTGTGTTTTACAATCCTGCAGGCTTCATTTTTCTTACTGTTCATCTTTCTAGTCTCTTGCTTCGCACATGTATGTGCACATGCCTCTTAGTCATTCGGAATCATCGATTCGAAATCTCGAGATTCTTCCATGCATTTGTCGTCGCGTGTAGTCGATTCAACGTTACCTTGCGTTGTTTCTTTGTCTCTTTCCGATTCGCGTTCGTCCATTGCTCCCACCTCTAGCTGACAGTGCATTAGACTTTCCTGAAATTCAGCGGGTTCCAATGAAAAGGTCAAAAAAGCTGACTTAGATGCAAGTTTAAGGAACTACAGCATCAAATCTAGGCGGCAAGCTGACCGGGTGAATCTGTGAGTCTTTCTTCAATTTCACCGTCATCTGAGTGTACGATTACTTCGAGATTTTCGATCTCCGCGACTTGCAATGCGGCGACTACTGCTTCTGTTCGTGTATCGAACGTTTCGTCTTCTTTGTTAGCAGGGGTGATTTGCCAGCCCTCGGTCGTCGGCACTACATGTAGTTCATTGTTTTTCATTTCAGGCTTCCTCGGTGATTTCCGCTGATAGGACAGGCAAGAAAGCTAAGAGTTCCGCATAATGACGAAGGCGCTGAGATTTCTCAGGCTGAATCCGCGTCGCCCAGCGCTTAAGGCTCGTTATTTTTTACACAACTGTTATCCCGCGTGACGAGAAGTGCTTTTGTTTTTGCTTTCTTCGTTGTTGTGTAATTGAACGGCAAGGCTCTTGCTGAGCGCATTCTGCGTACTCAATGCTGCCATATCGTTTTTCTGTGACAGTAATTTTTGTTCTGCAATAAATTGGATAGATGCTTAAGGCGGTCGCAATCCAGCGAATTTGATGATTATGAAAAGCCTTATAGGGAGAGCTTTTGCGGTCTGTTCGGTAGCGAACAAACTAAGTGTTGAAAAATCACTATTATGCTGGCTGGCAGTGTTCAAAAAAAACAGGTTACACTTGAGGTGTCGTTGTTATTCTCAAATCCATCGAGGGGTTCACGTGTTTTACGTGTGATGGAAACTTATTTGGGCTAGTTTTTTATGATTGAATCTCACATGGAAACGCAAACACAAACGCATTCACAAACCCGCAACGCCCTGCTGGAACGTCTTTCCGAGCCAGAGCGGAGAGCCTTGTTTCCAAGCATTGAGCTTGTGGAAATTTCGCCGAAAGAAGTAGTTTATGCTCCGCGGCAAGCTTTGAAATATGCATATTTCCCCGAAACATGCGTGATGTCGAAGATTACTGTTCTTGAAGACGGCACCGAAATTGAAGCCGCCACCATCGGAAACGAAGGTATGGTCGGGGTTCCGATTATACTTGCTGCGATCGACATGCCATCGAAAATCGTCTGCCAGATTGGCGGAACGGCTTGGAAAGTGCCGGCGGAAGAGTTGATGCAGGCAATGGAAACAAATCCCGAATTCAGCCTGGTGCTCAAGAAGTACGCTCAGGCTTTGTTTGAGTTGCTTGCTCAAGGGACAGCCTGTAATCGATTGCATACAATCGAGCAACGCTGTGCCAGATGGCTTCTGTCTACGCACGATCGGGTGGAAGGCGACACTTTTTCGCTGACGCACGAATTCTTGGCGACCATGCTAGGCGTGAGAAGACCGGGCGTGAGCCTGGTGGCGAAGTCGCTTCAAGACAATGGGCTCGTCAGCTATAAGCACGGACGAATGACAATCACCAATCGCCATGGACTGGAAGGTATTAGTTGCGAATGCTATGCCGCAGTGCGTGATAATTACGGACGTTTGATTTAGCAAACAAACTGGGTGTCGAGAAAAGCAAAATGGCGCAGCCGATACTGCGCCATTGAGAATTGTTGAGCGTATATGTTCAGCTCAAACCGTTGCGACTGCTGGTTCGGCCGTGGGAATGGCCAGCTCTACCGTTTGGCTGCGCGATGCTTCCATCTCTGCGCGGTGTAGCCTGAAGCACGTGTTGCAAAAGGTCGGCTTGTATCCGAGTGGCTTGAAAGGCAAGGTGAATGATGATTCGCACTTGGCGCAAACCGCTTGCGATACATTGTCGACTGCACGTCCGGCTCTGCGGAGTCTTGTGATGACGCGACAATCGGAGCATCTTTTGGGCAAGTTGCTCAGCCCTTTGGCGTGGAAAAATTCTTGCTCGCCTTCAGTGAAAACAAAATCGTTGGTGCAATCGCAACATCTTAAAACTTTATCTGTAAACATAGACACGCTCCTGGAAAGACGTTGCAGCGTAGGGCTGCCGTCGATATTCGCTTCGCATATAGTGTATTACTGAATTTGCAATTGGTCTGTCCGGGCTAATGCCTAACTTTCTGGGGAAAACCCCGATTGACAGCCAATTACTGGCAGTTTTGCAATGTATGAGAAAGAATCGCCGTCTGTATTCCTCTGCCTCAAATGGTTTTCGGGGGGGCTGATCTGACCGCAAATATGACCGATTGGCGACATTCTGCGAATGTACCGCGTGATCCGTAACGAAAAAACGACGGACATTGGCAAGGTGATTGCGAAAAAACATTAAGCAAACTGGGAAACTTTGCCTGTTGAGAGCGTCTACTAATCAGTCTTTCCATCACGGAATTTGTTTCGATGAAAGTCAGCAGTACGGATAATCCAGCCGCAGGTCCATTAGCAATTGTGGTTCTGTCTATTGGTGTTCTGCTGTTTCTATGCAACGTTTGGCCGGGTCTTCCAAATTCTTCGACGCGGGACACGGCATCCGACTCAATCAGAATGCCTAACGACAGTAGCGTTCCGGCCGGGACATCTATGATGCGTTAGTTTTGAAGGTGATAACAGGCGCCAGAGAAGCTACAGGACGGACCAATCCGGCATCAATCAGGTCGCCGACCACGACATCAATGTCTTTGTATGCTTGGGGCGCTTCTTCGTAGAGTAATTCTTTATCGGCACAAATGATGCGACCGCCGAATTTATTTCTCCTGAGACTGCTTTCTGAATAGCGACGGCGCAGTCGATGTTTGCAATCGGAGCGACTCCATTTTCGTCCGGCTCCGTGTGCAACAGTGAAAAGATTTTTGCTTTGATCTTCAGTCGGCACAACAAGATAACTCAGTGTTCCTCTTGAGCCTGGTATTACCAGGGGACCTTTATTCGAATCAGCTGCTCCTTTTCTATGCAGCCAAAAACTGCTTGCACCGACTTCTACCTTTTCCACATGGTTGTGGCAAACATCCAGTATGGGTTGGCCGGATTCTCCAAGTGAATGCAGAAAGCGCAGAGCAATCACTTTGCGATTCAGCTTTGCCCAGGTGCGAGCATGATTGTGCGCCCATAAGTAATCGTCGGCATCAACGGAGTCCTCATAAAGACCGCGGGCACTGAAGCGTGCCGTATGCCAGCGAAGGATTGATTCTCCAAGCCCGCGGGAGCCACTGTGAACCAAAAGCAGTAATTCTGATGCGTTCAGTTGAAGCCGAGCAAACGCTTCCTCGTCAAGAATTTCATTGATGCACTGCAGTTCGGCGAAGTGATTGCCACCACCGATGGTTCCGAGCGAGTTATCGAATTGGGAGCTTTTCATTCCTTCTTCCTGAAGCAATATATCGATGTCGCCATTCCATGGAAGGTCTAGATTCTTAAGGCTGTCAATGCATTTCTCGATCCTGATTCTGCCTTTCTTCATGTTGGTGCGGAAAAGCGCCATACCGCAGCCGATGTCGCTGCCGACCAGATGTGGATAGAGAAATCTTTCGCAGGCAAATACGGCACCAATCGGTGCTCCGTTGCCAGGATGGAGATCGGGCATGCCGATGGCTGCTTTCATGCCCGGCAATTCAAAACACTTTTGCAGTTGATCGACGGCGCGGCTCTCAATCCAATTTTTCTTCGATGAAATAATGCTGATACTCATATATGTTTTCTTTCCAGCGCGTTGCACTGTATTTGATGCGATTAAGTGATGAAACGGAGGTTTGTCTGCGCGTACCGGTTGGGTGGGAAAAGTAATGTACGCGCAGAGTCCTCTTATTCCAGGACATACTTAATGCTAGTCGAGAAAAACGACAGTTATTGATTCTGGAAAGCGCTCGGTATTCATTAGAACGCGATGCCAGGTGTCGAGATGCACGGTAGCATGATCGGCATGCCTGATTTTTCCCTTGACGTAGAGAGAAGCGTTGCGCTTCATATCTCTCCAATTGAAATATTTGGCGTTTGGATTCTCTGCGATCAAGGTCTTGTACTCTTTCTGCGTCAGTCCATTCGGGTATTGGCTGCACACTCTTACATTTTCGCCGCCTGTTCTGTAGGCGAATTCTGCAATGTGTGCTTTGCTTCTTTTGTTTCGACGCATTGGCTCGTCATTGAGTATTAATGCCGGATTTGCAACGAGAGCGGCGGGAATGAAGAACCATTCTCCCTGGCGCTTAAAGACTTTTGTCTTTCTGCGATTGCGTTTTTCGTTGGTGATGCCGGTTTCGAGGGAAAGGATTTCCGCAGGCTTGAGAGACGCTTTGGCTGCGGCTACTGTGGAAACTTTATCCACACCGGCGACAAACAGATGTCTTTCATCGTGTCCGCAAAGAAAGTGATCTTTTGAGATCGCTTTTCCTTCCTCGTCCGTTTGACGTGCCAGAAGAACCAGGTGTTTGTCTTTTGGCAACACCTCAAGAACGGATATATCAAGGGTTTTGGAAACATCTTTACGGATGTTGATTTGAAAAATCTCTCCTTCTTTATCCTCAACAACATCGAGGCTTGCAGGTGGATGGTTTACTCTTGTGAAACCAATTCTTTCTTCGGTATCTACAAAAACAAATTTCACCCGAGCACCGATTTTTCGAAATTGTTCTTTCAAATTCGGGTTCATAGATGTGAAAAGTTCTCCTTTCATACGCGTCAAGAATTGCCTTTGCACCATTGATGCAAAAGTTTCTGACACTGATAGCTACAGGGTCTCCTGGAGCGCGTTGAGAATCAAAGCGTCTGTCTCTTGTTGTATTTACGTACAACGAGGCATTACGCCAAATTCTTTATCCGTGCTCCTTGTGGCAGGATACCGATTGGCTATTGCATTAGGAAGAACATTCAAGAACTCGCAGTTCCTGTCAGATCATGATCCCTTGCACTGGCAGAGGCTGAGATAAACAGCCACAATCGTTTCCTGCTAGTTTTCAGAGTTCGGGAGATGCATGATCGTTACCTCACTACTTTGGGTGGAGGAACCTACTTGAGTCGTTACTTTTTCATTCTATCAATCATCAACAAACTGTCAAGCTCCTTTCATGCAAAAATGCCACCACTTTTGAATTGTGGTTGTGTTTCGACAAGTGTGAAATTTGCGTGTGGATCTAAAACTAATTCCTTATGTAGTGCGGTACAAAGATTGCCGTATTGCCTGTAATGGGATGATTGTCTGCGCGCAATCCGATGCCCGCAGGCTGTCCGTCAATAATCCAACTGCCCATCACCAGATGATAGTTTTCGTACTTGGGCAATTTATGCAACGCTTGCAGTATGAAACCTTCGCTGCCGTAAACGCCATCCTTTTCAATCGAATTTTCAGGGTGTGTCGGATCGACGATTGCAACGCTTGCGCCCTCGCGACCGAATATGGGTTTTCGCACGTGGGGTGATTGCCGCAGAAATTGGGCCTCGACTGATTCGTCATCGAATGCAGTTTCGAGCAAGAATTTGTGGGCGGGAAACAGCTGCCAGAGAATCGGCAGAATTGCTTTGTTCGACAAAATCATTTTCCAACTGGGCTCGATGAACTTGGTGAAGCTGGATTCGGCAAGAGGACTGAATATCTGGCGACCAAATTGTTCCTTTACTTCGGCATCTTCATACATAATCTGCTCCCAGGGATACAGTTTGAACAATTGATTGATAACGTTGCCTTCGAGGTCGATCAATTGTCCGAAGCTGTCAAAGCCGAGATCTTTCATGTAAATGAAACGAGCATCCATTCCTGCTTGCAGTGCGCACGATTGAAGATAGCGCACAGTGTCTTCGTCTTCTGCAGAATCTTCGACACTGGCGAGGTGAATGATTTGGCTGTCTTTTTTTGCCTTTTCAAAGCATTCGATCAGTCTTTCATGCATGCTGTTGAACTGGTCCGACGATTCCGGAATTGCCTTTTGCACTTTCAAATCTTCCAGCCAGTACCACTGGATAATCGCAGCTTCATAGAGCGATGTGGGCGTGTCAAAATTCAATTCCAAAAGTTTCAACTCGCCACCACTGTATGCGAAGTCGAAACGTCCGTATATGGACTGATCGTTGCGCCTCCAAGACTTTCTTATTGCATTGCGATATTGAGGTTCGATCTTGAGAGCATCAAAACAGCGCTCTGAGCTAGAGCCATTGACCACGAAGTCGACTGCTTTCAGAGCCATGTCGTAGAGTTCGCTCGTTGCTGATTCGATTACGTCTTCAACTTCTTCAAGTGATAGCACGCAACAGAACGGGTCTTCGAGAGCTTCGACCCAATAGGGCGGATTGTCCAGTATGGCTGCAAGATAGCCTGCTTCGTCAGCACGCTGCTTCCAATTGCGGCGTGCTTTCACTTTTTCGAATTTCATTTTAAAACTCCCAGAGAAACTAGCCGAGGCCGAATCTGAATCCGCCGAACCAACCACGCGAGACTGTTCCTGATGCCGGCCTTGTCGCGCTGCTGCTTAAAGCGGCGCGAGATCTGTAGCTGCCACCACCGTAATAGTGCGAGCCGCTGGAAGAAGAACTGTTCTCTTCTTTTTCTTTGTCTTTCTCTTTTCCTTTGTGCGCAATCTTAGTTGCAGTTGTGCAGCCTGTGAGAGACGTGCTTAATGAGAGCAATGAACCCAGCGCAATAAGTTTGATGGCTTTGCTGCGTTTTTCTTTTGACTGACTTTCCATGTTTTTAAAATCGTTCCTTCTATAAGGGTGTGAAAGCTGATTTCACGATTTATCGATTCTATAACCGGAAAAGCGATCTCTTGGCAACCGCAACAAAAATACAACACTCCCCAAGACTCTTGGAGTGCAAGCCTTTTCAGGGGCGAACCTGGACCTATTTATCAAATTCCTTCGGAGCCATCGAGATCCAGCCTTTGCCTTCTCGTTTTACTCCCATGCCACTCGTAAACGCGTTGGCGTCTTCCTCGTCCAGATGCACAAATACCCGGTTGTTTTTAATCTCGAGTTTGTCTGTACTGCCAATATAGTGCGTAAACTTGCCGACCTGAACCTGTTTGCCTTTAGACTCGACAAACATGAGCAAAGCGCTCCAATTGCCCGAGCCCCCTGTATTCCAGGTCACGTGTGCGACTGAAGTCGGTACTTTGCCAATCCGTCCTGTCGCAACAGTCCGCATCTCGGCGTAAGGTACCGCCTTTGTCTTAATGCCAATGCCGTTGCGAAATTGGACCCAATTTCCCGGTCCCTCCCCCATGCTGGGCACGCGGGCTCGCATGTTCTTCAGATTTTGACCGGCTTGCGCTTCTGTCGAAGCCTGGCATATGGTTCCAACCACTGCGATTAGTGTAATAACGATGCGCTGAAGAGCGACATTTTTGGTCATTTCAGGTGCTCCAATCGGCTTTCTTTGGCATTGTTTCACAGAAGTGTTGCAGTTACTTTGCTGACTAAGGAAATCGCGTCACACCCAATTAATCACTTTCAGCATAGGGGGGTGGCAGAAGACTGACTCGCAGCAAATTCGAAAGGTGTTCTAAAGAAAATACCGATCGGAATTTGGCAACGCTAAGGTGAGGGAAGTTGTTGCAACCCAATTTAATCGCACGGGGTGATCAATGAAAAAACTTCTGATTAGCTTGGCTATTTCTCTTACTATCTTGAATTGCGTGATAGCAAATGCGCAGGACAGCAAAGTTGTGCCAGAAAGCACAACCACCAACTTTGTCTCAAAGTTGCCTAGAAGCACATCTGATGTACAACAGGACCAAACTAAAAGCCAGATACGGACTCTCATTCCGGACGGTCTTTATTTGATTCAGCGAGAAGCGGTCGCACCTAATAGCCTTGAACCGCTGAAAGACTCGGAGATCCTGCTCATCAACGATTACGAATTTCTTTCACCGGAAGAACGGGGCAAAACATCGCATATTGTAGTGGACAAAAATGCTTTCATTCCGTTGGTGCTTAAAGATGATCCCGTCAAAAATATGGATGCCGAAGGAAAGCCCAAACTATCCATCGCTCTGGCAGAAGAGCAAGTCGAACCTCTGGAAAAATTCACACGCGATAATGTCATGAAAAATGTTGCCATCGTGATTGGTGGCAAGGTAGTGACCATGCATAAAATTCGCGTCCCAATTATCGGCGGCAAAATACAAATAACGCGGTGTACCGATCATGGGTGCGAGGCGCTTTACACCGAATTGATCAAACGAGATTCAAAGTAAGACTATCTGGTGGAATCGTCTTTGGCTGCCGTTTGCGGACTAATTGTGTCACTTTGAACGGCTGTTCCGTCTTCTGTATAGCCCTTGGTTGTATCGCCTGGCGATTTCGGCCAAACAAGAGCCAGTGCCATAACCAGAACAAATGCGATTCCGAGTAATGCCATGCCTACAGGTGCTTTTGTAGTGGGTGCAACTTTCATCTTTTCTCCTCCTTCTGCTGCTTAGAAAGACACTGCCAATAGCCAACAGTTCCCAATCTCCGCACGAACAGACAACCTGGCGCGCTCTATTTGGGCTTGTTAACATTAAGCGTATTTCCCCCATTTACCAGTCGATGTTAGACAGGCAGAATGCTTCTAATTCACCGTGTCATCCATAGTCGGGGGCAAGAAATTTGAGTTTTGCACATTTGCCGGTTTTGTGGTTAAACATTGGTCTCAATGAAATTGTTGGATTCACAGGTGTGTCAGTCTGTGCGGTAGCCGTATTGATCAGTTGGTATCAGATCAGACGTGATGCGAAAAATATGCCGCTGTAAGATATCAAACAGCTATTTCGAACACTCAGGCAGCTATTTTGAATTAAGCGTTCCAAAATCCAGACGTTCTTCCGCAACAGTAGAATGAAGAGCGCGATCACGTGGCGTCACAAGTTCGGCAACATCTTTCATCGACAAACACACAAGCATCATTTGATCTTCCCTCGCCGGATCAGTGACAAAGGTGGCACGAATGTGTTTGCAAGCAGACTTATAATCTTTGTCCTTAAGATCTAGTGTGATCAGCAGATTTCCGGCCGTCTCTTTCGCTTGCCTGAATGGGCTCGAGGGATCGGCAGTCAGTTCGACTGGAAGATTGGCAACAGAAGGCTCCCTGAGTTCGAGCGCTGCAACCAGACAATCTTTTGCCTTTGCGATATTTCCTGATGCCAGGTGAGCTTTGGCGGCAGTCGTAAAATATTTGCACCGCGCCAGAGGATCGTTAGCTTTTGGTGGAACAGAATGTTCTTTCAACCACCGCACTGCTTTCGCCTTAATGGCACCATCGGCGGTGATAGGTTCGTTTAAAGTAAATTGAGATTTGTCCGTTCCGTTCAACGACAGATAGTGTTCGAAAGCACTTTGATACTTGCCTTTCTTCTCTTCCAAATAAAACAACCGTTTCAGGGCCGAACTGACGACAGCAGAGCGTGATGTTGAAAATTGGTCGGAGGTGGGCGATTTGTCTATGGCAATCTTGAGATTTTTGATTGCCTCAATATCTTGACCGGCTGCAGCTTGTGCGGCGCTGAAATGCAAGTTAAATCGAGGCCCGGGGTTGAAATTTTTGCTGATTTTTGCTCGCGCTTTCGTGTATGCGGAGATTGCCTCAAGGCGCCTGTGCATGCCGTCCAAGCATTTTGCCCGGACATACAATCCGCTGCCAGTGTCGCGCTTTGCAAAGGCGTCCAGTAGTTTTAGCGCTTCGCTGTAATCTTGCCTGCAAGTTAAAAAATAGATCTTCCCGCCCGGGCTGAGCTTTGCCATGAAGTTGGTCTTCGCGGCTGTATTTTTGTTTCCTGAAACCGAATAGGCAAGACCTTCTTCAGTTTTTTCCCATTTTGCAAAAATTTCGCGTTTTTGTTTCAAGCTTTCGCGCATCTCTCCGGCAGGATCGGCCGGCGGTGGAGTTTGCGCCATTGCCTGAGAACCAATAGACCCCGTCGCCAGCAGCAAGACAAGCGCAAAATAGAGCGAGCGGAAATTCTGCCGGGAGTCTAAATTTGATAGATCGATCGTAAAAATTGGTTGCGACATGAAGAGGGAAGGCGTAATGAGTACCAGGTTCGCGGGCGCTTGATTTCCCTCTGGTAAGGGATGAAGAACCGAGTTATAACTGTCATTATAATTAATTGCCTGCAGGAAAACCCCAGACGAATAGAGCTGGAGGCTGGACGATTGCAAAGTGATCTGAACATTCCAGTTGTTATTGTCGATGACCAGATGGTTATGCGCGTCGGTTTGAAGTTTGCGCTGGAAAAAATTCCCGGAGTAAAAGTCATTGCTGAGGCAACTGATGGCAATGAGGCCGTCGAATTGGCGACTCAGCATCGACCGGCCGTGATTTTTATGGATGTTTCGATGCCCAACAAAAACGGCATAGAAGCCACCGAAGAAATCAAAGTAAAGCTGCCGGAGACACGCATCATCATGTTCACATCCAACGATGATGAGGGTGCCTTTTTATCGGCACTATCAGCAGGTGCTGATGGCTATTGCCTGAAAGACGCAACTGAAAAACAATTGGAAAGCGCGATGTATGCAGTGCTGCAAGGAGCAAAATGGCTGGACAGCGGGTTGGCCAATCGCGTACTTGTGGGACCAAAAACGTCCAGACATAGCCTGGATAGGAGCTTAATCGATTCTGACCAGATGAAGATTCTCCATTTGATAGAAGATGGATTGAGCATCGATGAAATCGCTGACAAACTCGGCGATGACATAACGGATGTGAAAATCAATCTGCGCACGGCCGTAGACTGTCTTGAGCCGAATTCGCTCGAGAAAAAAACACGCATAATGTCCAATTTGCGATCGATGCTCGAAAGATCAGATGCCACCAAAACTCTCAATATCAATGAGCGAAAACTTGGAACTGTGGTTTCGGATAAATATCGCATCGAAAAGGTATTAGGCAAAGGCGGAATGAGTGTAGTTTATCTGGCTCGCCATGTCGTACTCGAAAAGCTCGTCGCCATCAAAATGATGCATCACAACATGGTGGCAACAGGGTCTACATTGCAGCGTTTCGAAAGAGAAGCAAAACTGGCCAGTTCTCTGCATCATCCTAATATTGTCGGTGTGCATGACTTTGGTGAAGATAGCGATGGTCAGCCTTATCTCGTCATGGACTACGTAAACGGCGACACGCTTGAAGATATGATCGAGCAGTCCGGCAAATTAGATGCGGGACTTTGCGTGACGGTGTTTTTGCAAATGTGCGATGCACTGTCGGCCTTGCATAACAAAGGAATTGTTCATAGAGATCTCAAACCAAGCAATGTTCTAGTGAAGATAAAGAGTGGTGGCGCGCATGTAACCCTGGTTGATCTCGGTATTGCTAAATCAGTCGCTGAAGGCAACAATTCAGTCAGGTTGACAGCCGCAGGACAGATGTTCGGATCTCCCACGTACATGAGCCCTGAGCAATGCATCGGTTGGGATGTGGATTTTCGCAGCGATTTATATTCACTTGGTTGCGTGATGTATAACGCACTCACCGGCGATCCGCCTTTCCTGAACCAGAATGCCTATAACGTCATGTGGCAACATGTGAATGAACCGCCTTCGCGAATACCATTCCTGAGCGACGATGGCAATGTTCCGGAGCGTCTGCAAACTATCGTCTTTAAACTGTTGCATAAGGATGCAGACTGCCGTTATCAAAATGCAGCCGAGTTACGTGAAGATCTCGAGCAGCTTGTTTGCAAAACACAATAGGCTCAGTGGCGGTAAAAATCGACCCATGCAAGCTGGAGAAACTTTTCGTTTTTTCGCACAAAATTGGGCGGTGCGGTTATAAAAATGTTTTTGCCTCTGCGCCTTGCAGAGAAACCCTCTCCAAGTTGTATGACACGCTCTTTGTTGGAGTGTGGGAGCGATGCGTCAAACTGCCGCGTGGCAGTGCTCACTGTGCACCCTTCCAGCCCTCCGAAGCCTTTAAAAGCAATTTTCAAGCCATCAGGCCAGTCGCCTGCTTCTAATTCTATTTTTGTCTTGCCGATGCCACCAATGTGCTGAATGTTTATTGCCAGCTCTGTTTTCTTGACCAGCAAAGAAACTGTATCGGCTCGAGGTCTTGTTTCGGCAACTTGATGAAAAATTGGATGTTTGCTTGTTTCAGAAAATGCAGCTGTGCCGCACCCAGAGATAAAAATCACAGCGCACAGAGAATAGAAAAGTTCTTTCGATACAAGGGACGCCATCATACAAACTATCCGCCGGCGGGCAATAATTTGTCCTGCTCTTTGATTTCGACGGTGCGATTGAAGAACATCTTCGAAATTTTATTGGCAGTCTTTACCATGGCTGGAAATTGCATCTTGTAGTGTTTTTTGTCGAAGACGATCACGGGTGTTTTATCCGACGTCCAGGAAGTCAGAATTCTGTTGGTGGTGGAAGTGCCCGGTAAATTTGCAAGATCTGCTCCTGCCGATAAGCAGAGTACGCTGCAGATTACGAAGATCGGTCCGAAAAATATCGGCACCCAGATTGCGTCTTTTACTTTGGCGAGCGAGTTGCTCTTTCGCTCATCGGGAGGCGCGAAAACAAACCAGGGCGAGACTATGGTAAACGGCAGAAAACCCGAGAAATACCAGAGTCTTCCCTGAACAATAGCGACAAATGCTTTGTAGAGATAACCTGCGCCCATAAGCATCAAAACGACGCCCAGCGCCGGCATTAAGAGGTCCATAAGGCAACACCTCGGCAAATTAGTAATGTGACGCCCGGCCTGAGCGCCGACAATTCCACATTACAACGTTTCGGCGGATTGCGGTAGGTCAGGTTTCCTGGCTAAGACCACACACCTGCTGCAACCGGAGCATTGACAGCGCACTGGCAGCCGGTGTTTTTGCATGTATCGCACGGACGCTCGAATGCGCTTCTCTTCATCAATTCCTGCAGGCCTCTCGGGCGGCGAAGTTCAGAGACTGCTTGCACTTCGGCGAGGCTGAGCAGAACGCCAGATGTGTTTTCATTTTGGTCCGGTGCGGCTTCCCGAAGGTAGGCTTCGTAACCGGCACTCATTGGCGCGCTTTGCTCCATGTTTTGCTGCGCGACACCAGCTTCGACCTTGGCTTCGATTGCCATTCTGAAGAGGCGTTCTCTGTCTCTGACCACCGGGACGGCGTCGGCTTCAGTGATGCGCATTTCGGAAGCGGTGATTTGCGGTGCTACTGCTTCTGCAAATCCGACCAATCCTGTCATTTCTCCAGCAACGTAATCGACTTCGCCGATTGCCATTTTGGCGAGGGCGGATGCCATAGGAGGCGGTGCGGAATGAGAGCTGGTAGAAGCAAATGCCAGCGGTGGTGCAGCTGAGAAGTTTAGGCTGGATGCATTTGCTGAAGCCACCGATGAAGAGATGGTTTCAGCACCGACTTCGCGGAAGAGGTTTATAGAGGAGGCACCACTGGTGGCTTCATAACTCAATTCTCTTGCGGATTCGGTTTCGAGCGAGGGAGAGCCTTCTCTGAAAAGATTGTTGCGGGAGAAGCTGTTTGCGCTGCGACCAGATGTGCTGCCCGTGGCATGAGCAACGCGTGCGGACGGGGGCAGACCGGCGGCTGATGCTGCTGCCATGGCTGCTGCTTGAGCGGATGCGGCTACCGGTGCTCCGCTCATTGCTTCTGCAGTAAAGTTATGAGTGTTGATTGTTTCGAACGGTTTTGCCGCCTGCTCAACACCAGCAGCTTGAGCAAGATTGCCCATGAAGTTCTGCACTTCACGCGATGAGCTGCGATTTGCAGCTGCCAAAACAGAACCAGCTATGAGAGCGCGCATGGCTTCTTTCGTGCTCTCTTGGGCAGCTTGCTGTTTTGCAGCAGCCGCTGCAACTTCCGATTGTTTTTGCGCGGCGCCGACCGAGTCAGCTGTTCCGGTCAAAGCAGCCGTTGCGGCGCTGTCGGAATTTGCCAAGCCTGCCAGACCGGAAGCTGCAGTTAAGCTGCCGATTTTGGGAACGTCAACCTTGCCGGAGACTACTTCTGCGATATTGTTTAATGTTTCGGAAACGACATTCAGACTATCGAATTGTTTCTTAGTGGAAGCCGCTTGTTCAGCTTGCTCTGTTTGTGCCGAAAGCGCGCTCAATGCGTTGCCGGTCTTCGCACCACCTGCCAAAGGCGGCAAGGAAACGTCTTCTTTGCCTAGAAGACCGGCTGCACCTACGATACCGAAAGCTGCTGCAGCAGCGGGGAATGCGTTTTCTGCAACGGTCGAAACCATGGGAGGCAAGGACAAGCTCTTTGCGAAGTCGCTCATGCCTGCTGTCTCACCACCGTCTTTGCCGCCGCCGAATGCACCCAGCAATTGGCTGCCGAGCGACACTGCAGGAATTGCCCCGGGCAATGCTGCACCGATAGCAGTCGTGGTTGCCAGTTTTGTGATGCCGCCAAGCAATCCGCCATTGCCGGATTCTTTGGTGTTTTCGCTGAATGTTTTGGTTTTTTCCGTGTGCGTGCCCGGTACCGGTGTGATGTTTCCACCTTGCTCGTTTTTGCCTGTGCGGGCAATCTTTGCTGCTTCCTGACCAGCTTCGGTGATCAGACCGACGAAGTCGAATGCATATTTGACACTGCCGGTAGCGAGCAAGTTGAGTGCCGTCATGATGAAGGTGCCGGTAGAATCAGCGTCTTTGAACAGTGCCATGAGAAGAATGGCTGTGTTCCAGAAAAGCGACCAGAAGCACAGAGTGATGGTGCCGGCTACCCAGTTGGGCCATGCTTCGCGCAATTGTTTTATTGGATAAACCCAGATGGCTGCCATAATCGGTCCAACCAGGAAAAGGTAGTGCAGGTAAACCAATTGGAATGCGCAGAGCAGATCCCAAACCGAAGTAACTACCATGTTGGTGCTGAAAATCGCCATGCGGGCTGCAACGGCATTAGCCGGAAGCACTTCGTCCACCAGTCCGTTGGTGGCAACTTGTGTTCCGTCCGCTGCGAAGGCTTTGTTCTTGATCAGGTTGTTTTCCAGTTGGGCAAAACCGGTTACGTTGTTGCCACCGGTTGCAGTGGCACCGGCACCCAAACCAGATAGGCCGTTTTGGTTTTCGGCGGCTTGTCTGGAAGGAAATGCGCGTTGTTCGGCTCTAAATGCATCAGCGTACATGTCGCCGCCGAATTGAGACCTGTAAGCATCCTGGATGGTGTGGCTGATCGAATTCGAAAAATCGATTCCGTAGTTGACGACCAGGTAAGAACCGGGGATGAAGCACATGGCGATGATGGCGCGCAGTATGCCTTCGAAGGGATTTGTGTATTCGATGACCGGATTGCCTGCTGCCATGATTGCTTTGGCTTGTGTGAGAACTGTTCCAGGCACTAAGAGCAAGAGGGCGATTGGAACGAAGATGTTATTGCGCAGGCGGTTCCAAACATTGCCTTCGTTGACTGTGAAATTGATGAGATATTTGCCGGCGTAGTTGATGGCATTGTTTGCCTGTTCGGTGGCCACTTGGGCTGCGGAATTGCCCAGCATGGTCTGCGTCGCCAAAGTCTGCGCCAGCTCTCTTGGGATATTGCGAACAGGATCTGAAATTTGGGAGAGGAGCTGTTGCTGCGTTTGCAGAAGCTGCGCTTTGAAGGCAGTATCTGTCAGCGGCAGACCTTGGGTCGGCACACCTGTGCTGAGCATATTGCGCATGTTATCCGGCAACTGAATCGAGCTTAAAGGAACGACCGGACCACGCGAATACATGATGGTTGCCGGATCTTGAGTGACGGCATTGCTTGGTGCCATGCCGTCGGTCGACTGTCTATACAGTCTTTGCAGGTCATTCACCGTCAATCTGTATTCTCTTTGGACAGCAACTGCGGCATTTGCGCTGCGCAGTGCCTGTTCGTTGACCTGACCGCTGGCGGGCAGCTCGCAAATCAAGCACATTGCGGCAAGAAGGCAGATGGTGAGAATTGCTATCGCGGAGAATTTTTGCATGAGAATCGAACCTGCCCATGAAGGTGAGGGTGGGGGAGGCTTACAGTATTGAAGTGAAACTGGTCGTTCTTGTGACGAGGTCGGAAGGTGTGTGTGGAGGAGGGATGTCTCTTTTATACGCTCCCCCACGCGGTAAGTTGTTATCGACCTGTTAACAACCTCAACCTATTCCAAAACCCTCAACTGGCTGGGGTCTTTAGCACTGCGCCCGGTGACGGGTGCCTTTCGGCGGCTAGATTAAATGGACCAGTTGAGGATTTGGATTTTAGGTCTTGCGGACAGATGCTCGATTGAATTGTTTATGCTGCGCCTGTAGCTCCTTTTTTGCCTGTTGCGGTTCCGAATTCCGATACCAGTTTGTCTACGAATGAACCAGGGTTGAACTGGAAAGCCATGAAGGGCACTGTGCCGAGCAGGACGAGAAAGCAGATGATGGCGCATAACTCCCAGGGGCTGTTGGCTTGATAAATGCCCTCGTCGCGCAGCCAGGTGACCCGAGCGTCCATGACGAGGACTAAAATCGACCACCAGAAGCGCCAGAGAGCCAGACTAATGACGGCGTTGAGCCAGTTGCTGAAAGTCGTTTTGAAAAGCTTATTGACGCCCCAGGGCCAGGTGTAGAGCGACGCTGCGATGGGTCCCATCAAGAAAAGATAGAGCATGAAAACGAGCTGGAAGGAGAGCAGAACAGTCGTTCCCATCGAAGTCATCATGGCGACGGAGCCTGCCAGCATGCCCATGGTTTGCTCGGAAACGGGGCGGTTTTGGATGCGGCTCATCAGCTGGTTGGCATCGCCTTGATTGGCTGCAGCAGCCTGATTGCTGGCAGCAGTGCCGCCGGATGCACTGTTTGAACCAATTGCCTGCGCACCCTGTTCGGTGAGCCAGGCGGCCACGTTGGCGTTGTTTGTGACTCGTTGAACCGCGTCTGTAAGTGAATTTCCGATGTCGATGGAATAGCTCATGATGAGCTGTGTTGCGGGAATGAGGCAGATTGCAGTGATTGCTTTGAGGGGGCCTGCAAGGGGTGTCATTACTTCTTCTCCTGAGGAAATATTGAATCCGTATTGAACAATTACTTTGCCGAAGGTAAGAGTTGAACCAAGTAAAAGCAGGAGTATTGCCATCGGCAGATAGACTGTCTTCCAGAACGTCTGAACTCTGCCGACGACTTGTCCGAGCGGATCGCTGCCGGCAGCGCCTTCGTTAGCCACATTGATGAGGTGACCGCCGATTTGATTCAAATTGCTTTGAATCGTTTCGTTGGCGACTGAAGTCGTAGTCTCAGCCGTCAGTTGATGATTGGCTTGCATAGCCGTTTGAGCTGTTTTCACCCAGCGATCGGGACTAAGCATGCGTTCGGAAAATGTTTGAGCAACATCACTGAGAACCAATTTGGCTGCGGTATCTGTGATGCGAATTCCGATTCCGTTGTGATGGCTGTCGGCTTGAACAGCGTTGGCAACGCCGGAAGGAAGGTTTTGGTCGACGAGCGCGCCGCCAGGATCGAATTGGAAAACCACGTCCGTAGGCAGGGGCGGACCGAAGTGGGATGAGGCGCCATAGCCTTGACCGGCTTGGAAAACATAAGTGACCGGAGGCTGAACGTAGGTGACGGGCGAAGTGTGAGTTCTTTTCGATTCGGGTCTCGACAAATTGGCTGCTGACACTCTGTAGCCGGTATTTGAGCGGGTGCCTGCTAAAGGGGTGCTGCCGTGCACTGTTGATGTGGGTGACATTCCGTCTTGCACCAGGTGCTGCATGGCTTTGATGCGCCGCTCTTTTATCTGAGCGAAGCGCCTTTCATAATGGTCCTGAATCGATGCCTGGCTGACTCTAGAACGGGTTGCTGCGCCGATTGTTCCATCTTGGCAAAAAACGGGCAGTTGGCAGAGGGTCAAAAGAAGCAGTGTTGAAGCTGTTCTTGCTGCCGCTTTTGCTGCCGCGTTTTCTGCGTTTGAGGGATTGAGCCACAGCGGGCGCAATAGCATCATTGTGCACTCCGGAAGGTTGAGGGGAGGAGGCTTTCAGTGTTGCGTGAAATTTGGTCGTTCTTGTGACGAGTGGTGAGCTAGGTCTTGGGGAGGGGGCTGCTTAAGTTATACGGCTGACCCGCAGGAAAGTTGTTATCGTCTTGTTAACGGTCGGGCGCCCGTCGTGAAAACCTCAACTGGATGGGGTTTTAGGGCTAGTGTTTGATGGGCAAGACTGACTAGGAGGCTAAAGCCTATGACCGATCACTTGCCCAATAAACTAAATCCTCAGCTAATTATTCCTGCAGGTACGCAGGTAGTTACTCTTGTGGAGATTCGCAGTAAGGGTGGACAGCCACTCAGGCGCAAAGGTACTGTCGGGACCATTGTCAGATCACCTGTAGATAACGAGCATGCATATCTGATTCGCTTTCCTGATGGTGGTCAAGCTAGTCTTCATCGTCAGGAAATGGTCATTAGAAAACACATGCAGAATGTTGAGTTTGATCGACCTGATCCACTCTCAGACAGAGAGCTATTTGATTATGTGATTTATCAGTGTGTTGTAGGCTCACGCGCCTATGGTCTAGATGTGGAAGAGTCGGATATGGACCGAAGAGGAATATATTTACCTCCAGCTGATCTTCACTGGTCGCTTTACGGTATACCCGAACAGATAGAAGACACTGGAACTGAGGAATGTTATTGGGAGCTTCAGAAGTTTATTATATTGACTCTTAAAGCTAATCCTAATGTGCTCGAGTGTTTATATTCTCCTATGGTTGAGAAGTGCTCACCTATAGCTCAAGAATTGATTGATTCTCGCGAAGCATATTTATCCAAGTTGGTTTATCAAACCTATAACGGGTATGTGCTATCTCAATTCCGAAAACTGGAGCAAGATTTAAGAACGCGCGGTGAGTTGAAGTGGAAACACGTTATGCATCTCGTTCGTTTGCTTATCTCCGGGATAACGATTCTGAAAGAGGGCACGGTGCCGGTGAACGTTGGCGGATACCGAGAGAAATTGATGCCCATTCGTTTGGGACAAGTCACTTGGGATGATGTAAACGTTTGGAGGTTGGAGTTGCATAAAGAGTTTGATGCGGCGTTTGAGACGACCAAACTTCCGGAGCGGCCGGATTACGAAAAGGCAAATCGTTTTTTGATGAAAGCAAGAAGAGCAATGGTTGGTTGAATGAATTTTCCGGATGCGCTGCACAAAGCAGTAAAAAATCACAAACACCCGCTGTTGTTCGCCACCGTGAGTGGTGCTCATCTTTATGGGTTTCCGTCCCCCGATTCCGACTTCGATCTGCGTGGCTGCCACGTCCTTCCAGTCACAGAGTTTATGGGGCTCGATCAGCCTGTGGAGACAATTGAGTCCACATATTTGGATGAAGGAATCGAGCTTGATTTGGTTACGCATGACGCGAAGAAGTATTTCCTCATGGTGCTGCAAAGAAACGGTTATGTTCTTGAGCAAATTTTTTCACCACTCGTTGTCAGCGGCGGTGAGCACCATGATGAATTGAAGGATATTGCGCAGAGCAGTTGCATTACTCGCAATCATAGTCACCACTACCTTGGGTTTTCATCTACTCAGTGGAGAATATTTTCGAGCGAAGAAAAGCCTCGCGTGAAGCCACTTCTCTATGTGTATCGCGTTCTTCTCACCGGTATTCATCTGATGCGAACCGGAATTGTGGAGGCAAATTTACTTCACTTGAACAAGGAGTTTAAACTATCATATTTGCCGGAATTGATTGAACAAAAACTTTCCGGCGTGGAAAAACAACAAATCAAACCGACGGATCTTGACTTTCACGAAAAGGAATATTTGCGTTTGCGGACAATGTTGGAGGAGGCGGGAAAATTGACCGCACTTCCAGATAAGCCTTCAGGAAGAGCTAGACTCGACGATCTTTTGAGACGACTCAGAAAAGACAGCGCTAAGTAGTTTGGAGAAACTCACTTTTCAAAATCGGGTTGAAGAGAACAAACTCTCCAACCCGAATTTGACATAACCAGGAATACTGGCGAATGTTATTTGAGAACCTTTGCCTTCACGCCGGCTTGTACTTTGATGGCAGTAGAAGGCGACAGACTGCTGCTGGTGCTGTGGCTTGTCGTTGCGTTCGTGCTTTGAATATTAGTGTGATTGACACTTTGTTTGGACGATTTCAATTCCGGTCGCATCGGACGGTTGGACGATCCGGCCGTCATTGATTGGCCCCAAATGCCAGGCTGACCCGAACCTGCACCGGCGGATCCGGCCTGAACTCTTGCTTCGTCCGCATACGCACACAAGGTGGGGAAAAGGGCGGTAACAATTCCGAGAATGTATTTGTGTTTCATGAGGTGCCTCCAGGTGCGCGCGAAATCACTGTTTTGTTGGTAGAGGCATTCCTTGGTCGATAGTTCCTCGTCTTGCCTAAAACCGCACCGAAAGTCGCAGTTTGTAACTTTCACTTCCGAGCTTGACCATAGTGCTCAAGCAAAATAACGCGTTAGTTGGCTCACGTTCATCACGCGTGCTTCCAGCAACCATTCCATCTTCAACAAAAGCACTTTATTTGACTTGGGCAGTGCATTATCGTCTGGTTTCATTTGTCTGCTATAGCCGGATTAGTCGACCGGATCGTGTTCGTAACTGTCTCGCAATTCGACGCTTCCATCTTGCTCATGCAGAAAGAATTGAACGCCGTCTTTTTTGGCGAGATCTCGGCCGCATTGAGAAGCCTCAACTTGAGTGTTGAATTCGGCTTCGTTCCTGTTATCATTTTCGCGCTTGATTGCCCACTTATTGTTTTCACGCACGACATGAATGTTAGGCTTATTCATGTGCTTTTCCTCGTATCGCCCGTCAGGCTGTTTCTTGCAATTTGACGCCTTCCGTCTTTACTATTGAGATTGTCCGCTTGCGCGCGTCGATGACCGTAACTGCATCACCATATTTTTCTTCTGCAAAAATAATCGCGCTATCGAATTGAGGAAATTGAATAATATTTTCGTCTGATATCACTAGCCACATAAATCCCATTCCTCCACCTTTGGCTCCTGTTGTTAGACTGCTGTAGTGAAAAACAGTTCCGAAGTTGACATTCGCATTT